>DASVBA010000103.1:0-4456 GCA_036376095.1 Chryseolinea sp. | reverse complement strand
GTACGGTCATTGGTGCTTTTGATCTCCAGGACCCTGATTTTGCTTGTGAAATTCACTGCCAGATAAAACTCATTGTCGAAGCTGACAGGAAAATCATTAAAACTAATCTTCGCCGTATTTAGTCCCGAAAGGCTGGATGCCAGGTCGAACTCCGCCTCAGTGACACCGCCTTGAGGAATATCGATCGCGGACGTACCCGCCTGGATATCATTGAGCGAGAGCTTCAGGTTCAGTTGAGTTACCTCTCGTTTTCCGTCATTTCTGATCTTTACATGGAGGACATTTTTGCCACCACCAGTCGAAAACGGATTTTCGAGGTAGGCCGAATCCACGAAGACATTGGATTGCTGCCCATATTGGATGGGAACCAGATGCAGCTTCGCACTGCTGTCTACCGTTGAACTAATATTACCAAGAGTGGACTTCTGAAGATCTGATATCCAGAAAATTTCCTGTTGTTTCAACCCTTTGTCTTGCTGAATCTTGTCCAACACTTCGTCAAGCGTGCGGCTTACGGGTGAAAGTCGAATCTGCGTGAGCAGGTCAAGCACCTCAGGTTTGGTTTTAAACGTATTTGAGAAAGGTGAAAAGTCATTGGTAATAAGTTTGTACCGTGTTTCGGGCGGAAAAACGTCTGCAATACTTTGAGCAAAGCCGATCGCGGCATCAAGCCCCCGCGTTTTGTCATCCATCTGGGCAGACATGCTTTGAGAGTTGTCCAGGTAGAGTACTACATCAGGATTGCCGGACAATTGTTCCTCTGCCGGGATGACCGGCTGACAGAACGTAATGATAAGAAAGAACAGAAATAACAGTCTTGAGGCCAGTATCAAATAGTGCTTAAGCCGCCTTTTCGCCGTGGTCGCTTCCTTTATTTGCTTCAGGAAACGCGTGTTCGAAAAATATATACGGGTAGTCTTCCTGAAATTAAAAAGATGGATAATTACAGGAATCGATAACGCAGTCAGGGCCCATAAAAACGTAGGATATAAAAAAGTCATGTGAGACAAAACTAAGTAAAAAAGACGGTTCTGATTACCCGGTCATATAAACGCAAAGGCCGGCCAGAGGAATAAAAAAGCCCGGCACTTTTTGAGTCCAGGCTAGTACGTAACGAACAGAGCGGGCTGTTATTTTCCTGCAAGCATGAGCATTTCATTTACATTGATCTCTGTTATATAGCGTTTTTCCTTCGCCGAAGTTTCATAAACCCTGTGGACGAGCTTACCCTCGACGGCAATTTCGTTCCCCTTTTTAAGGTATTTTCCTGCCACATCTGCCAGTTTGCCCCAGATCACGATGGTGTGCCATTGCGTATCTGAAACCTTTTCACCTTTCTGGTTCTTGTACGAATCTGTGGTGGCGATCGAAAAGGTTGCCATTTTTTTTCCACTGTCAAAAGTTCGCACTTCGGGGTCTTTGCCCAGGCGTCCGATTAGCTTGACGCTGTTCCTTAAGTTTGTCATAACGTTTTGAATTTTAGTGTAACATTTTTTCAGTACATGCTTCGGAAAAAACTCCGTGACGACTGTCAGGTAAATATGTGTTCGGAAATTGGACTTAGTCGGTTTTTAAGTATTTACTTTCGTTTATATTCATTTGTTGTCGTTTGTAATCATTTTCGTTGTATGCCACTAACGTCAAAAAAGAAATGCAGGGAGTGTGGCTCCCCCATCATCGGTCGTATCGACAAAAGATTCTGCTCAGATCAATGCCGCAACACATTCAATAACCGGCTCAATGGCGATGTCACCCGGTATATCCGTAACATCAACAATGCACTTAGAAGGAACAGGCGTATCCTCATGGCCCTGAATCCGGAGGGAAAGGCGAAGATCCGGCGCGATATGCTTATCGCCGAAGGGTTTGACTTTTCGCACGTGACAAGTGTCTATACAAATAAAGACGGACTAAAATATTTCTATTGTTATGAGCAAGGCTATTTACCTATTGAAAAAGATTGCTTTCTTTTAGTAGTGAAGAAGCAATCATAAAGCACAATGTTACGTATCAATCTTGTTTCGGGTCCGCGTAATATTTCGACGGCATTGATGTATTCATTTGCGCAGCGTGCCGATACCGTTGTGCTCGATGAGCCCTATTACGCTTTTTACCTTCACAAGAGTGGGGTAGAACATCCCGGCAAAGCTGAAGTACTGAAAAGCCAGCCCATCAGCGAGGAAGAAGTTTCTAGAAAGATTTTCGGCACCGGGGCAAGTGAAATCCTTTTCATCAAAAACATGGCTCATCATTTGGAGCTGATGGAGCAAAGTTTTGTCGAGCGGGTAACTAACGTATTCCTCATACGCGATCCCCGGCTGATATTGGCCAGTTATTCACAAGTCATTGAGGCTCCTACGCTGAGGGATATCGGTATTGAATATCAGTTCAATTTGTTTGAAAGACTTAAAAAGTTGGGGCAACAGCCTGTGGTTATGGACTCAGGTCTGATCCTGAAGGACCCTGAGTCGGTATTGAAAAAGTTGTGCACAAGTATTGGAATATCGTTCATGAAAGAAATGCTTCACTGGAAACCGGGACCGAAAGAATATGACGGCGTATGGGCCAAATACTGGTACTCAAATGTCCACAAGTCTCAAGGTTTTGAATTACAACCCACGAGCAACCGGCCGCTCGGACCTCATTTAAGTACGTTGAACGAAAGGGCACAATATTACTATGATCAACTGCTGTCATTTTCGTTACAACCTTGATCTATACGTAGAATATTTTTTATATTTATATCTAATCCGTTACCCGCCGTTACAGCACTGGTCCTTTTAGCCGACACTGGCTGGAACCAGCTCTGACAATCGCCGATACTAAACTAAACTATACTCTAACTCCGACAGTAGTGTCAGGGTTAGAAAAAGACGCCGATGTTACAGAAGTTCGACCCGAAGAATGCCAGCATATTCGTGCATGTTGGTGGTAAATTGTTGCCGCGAGACCAAGCGAAAGTTTCCGTCTTTGACAGCTCTGTTCAGGGCGGAGATGCTGTATGGGAAGGCCTTCGCGTATACAAGAATGGTATTTTCTGTCTTGAATTCCATTTAAACAGACTGGAAGCTTCTGCCCATGCGTTAGCATTTGCCGCTACTCCTTCAAAATCAGAAATCAAGAGAGCAATTTTCGAAACCCTGGAAGCTAATGGAATGCGTGATGAAACGCATATCAGGCTTACCCTGACCCGTGGCGAGAAGGTTACATCAGGTATGGACCCCCGTCTCAACTCCAGCGGACCCTGTCTCATTGTTCTTGCAGAGTGGAAACCGCTTGTTTATGACAACACCCGGGGTATCCGCGTCATCACTTCGTCGCAACGCAGAAACAACCCACAATTCTTGGATTCTAAGATCCATCATAATAACTTGTTAAATAATATTCTCGCGAAAATTCAAGCCAACGTAGCGGGTGTAGATGCGGCCGTTATGCTCGACCACCAGGGCTTTGTCTCAGAACTCAACGATACCAATCTTTTTATGACAAAAGATGGAATAGTTTTGACACCTCATGCAGACTCCTGTCTCCAAGGAATAACGCGCGGGCTTGTGATTGACATTTGCCGATCCAATAACGTACCCGTTGAGGAACGCAATCTGTCGCTTACAGAATTTTACAATGCTGACGAAGTTTTTGCGACCGGAACTATGGGCGAACTGACGCCGGTCAATGAGATTGATGGTAGAAAGGTTATTAATCGAAAGAGCTCAACTTTACTTTCATCCATACAACACCATTTCCAAGCCCTAATACCAAAATTATCTGAACCTTTATTATTTTAAACCTATGGCAAAATCAGTTAAAGAACCCAAACTAAAATTCCTTGCTGGCGAGACCTGGAAGGAATTGAAATTGAAGAAAGGTACCACCACGAAACGGTATGCCGTTTCGGACAAAGGACGTATTGTAAGCTTCAAGTCCAAACTAGATGAAGGTTATATTCTAAAGCCGCGTCTAACCCAAGGGTATCCCAGCATTACCATAGGCCGGGAGGAAACGCGACAAAACTATTACATTCACCGACTTGTCGCCGAATACTTTTGTAAACAGCCAAGCAGCAGTTCCAACTTCGTGATCCATGTCGATCACAAAAAGGAAAACAACAAGGCTTCTAATCTTAAATGGGTAAAACACGATGATCAGATCAAACATGCCCTGAAAGATCCTAATGTTCTTATTCGTATGAATCCTGACGAGGGGCCAAAGCTCACCGCTGACAAAGTAAAAGCAATCAAAACGGCATTGTTCAAATCCAAGAAACAGCCAACCTTGAAAGCTTTAGCCAGAAAATTCAGAGTTTCAGATATGCAAATTCACCGGATCAAAACTGGAGAGAACTGGGGACATGTACGGGTTTAAATGAAAAAGAGCTGTCTCAATCGTATTTCAAACTTTTTGAGACAGCTCTCTTATTGAATTCAGAAAATTTTCGCCTTTATATCACTAAAGTTCC
>DASVBA010000096.1:0-3739 GCA_036376095.1 Chryseolinea sp. | reverse complement strand
ACGCAAGGAAAGCCGGGGTGGACATTTCCGTGAAGATTTTCCGGACAAGAGCGAGGAGTTTGGAAAGGTGAACATTTCAATCCGGAAAGAAAGTGGCGACAAAATGAACGTGTCACGCCTGCCTAAGTCCAAGATTCGCGACGACCTTCAACAAATCATCACTGAAATGAAATAGGAATGAAAGTTCTTTTTAACATATGGCGCACAAATTCGAGCGGCGGAGAATTTCAGGAATTCAAGACTGAAGTGACTGAAGGAATGGTGGTGCTTGACGCCGTCCATCACATCCAGGCTGAACAGGCTAATGATCTGGCTGTACGCTGGAATTGCAAGGCCGGAAAGTGTGGTTCGTGCTCAGCAGAGATCAACGGTCATCCGCGGTTGATGTGTATGACGCGCATGAGCGACATGCCTGAGGGAAAACCGATCACCATCCAGCCCCTAAAAGCATTTCCCGTTATAAAGGATCTCGTTACCGATGTCTCGGTGAACTATAGGATCAAGAAGCGAATAAAAAAATTCAAACCGAGATCGCCTGATGCTCCGGACGGAACGTGGCGTATGGCCCAAAGCGACATAGATCGGGTCCAGGAATTTCGCAAATGTATTGAATGCTTTCTTTGCCAGGACGTGTGCCATGTCCTGCGCGAGCATCACCTTCATGAAAAATTCGCTGGTCCCAGGCACATGGTTTATGCCGCGGCGCTGGAAATGCATCCCCTGGACGTTGAAGATCGGACCGGCGACCTGAAAGACATGCATGGTGTCGGTTTTTGCAATATCACAAAATGTTGTACCACGGTTTGTCCTGAGAACATCCACATTACCGACAATGCAATCATCCCCCTAAAAGAAAGAGTTGCCGATAAGTTTTATGACCCTCTCATGAAGCTTTTCCGTATATTTAATAAGTGACGTAAACCTTAAGCTTTCAAGGCCATGAGAACCGCATCACAGACCACCGACAATCCTCAATTCGAGTTGAAACGTCTCACAAAAGAGAGCATCGAACCCTCGCTCGAAAAAGCGGAACACTACCGGCTGCTGAACCAACCGCGGCTCGCTGAAAGCATCTGTCTCGATGTCCTCGAGATAGAGCCAGGAAATCAAAAAGCATCGGTCATCCTATTGTTGGCGTTGACCGATCAATTCAAGCAATCATCAACGCGGGCTTCCAAACAGGCAATTGACCTTGCCAACAGTCTAAAGGACGAGTATTCGAAAGTTTATTATTCCGGAATCATTCACGAACGACAGGGTGCCGCAGCGCTTAGTTCGAATTCACCAGGCGCTGATTTTGATGCGTACGAATGGTATCGCGAAGCAATGGATTTCTACGATAAGGCTAATGAGATAAACCACGGTGAAAATGATGATCCAATTCTTAGATGGAATACCTGTGCAAGAATCATTATGGAACATCACCTTCGCGAGCGGCCAGATGACGACAACTTTCAGCAGATGCTGGAATAGATCCTGATAACAAAAAGCGTCAATGGCTGTCCTTCAAATGAGGCAGCACCTTTTCTACAGGTTTTGGCTTGATCTTCATAATGTCCGTAGGCGTATGGCAGACCACCGCATTGCCGTTGAAGATCACGATAGGATATTTTACCAGGTGGCCATCATGAACCAATACTTCCAGCCATCCGTCCATGGTAAAGGTGTTAGTTGAAACTTTGGCCTTATAGTCGGGGTGGGAATGATCCAGAAGGTCGTTTGGGTGAACGCCCGCCATATTTAAAATTTCCTTCCAATAAGTGGGCGACAGCTTTTCGTGGACAACATCCACTTCGTTCACGTGTTTACAAATGTCATGTGCTATTGCCCTGGTTTGTTTGCCGACATTAGAGTGCGGATCATACACCAGAAACAGCTCATTTGGATGGAATTGCATGACCTTGAGATTTTAATTGAATGAATATACAAGAAAAAAAGCCTTGGAGCAATCGTTTGCACAAGAATGTGGGCTAGTTGAGCACCACCATAGACTTAATGAGTTCCAGAATTTTACCAGGAGCAATTCCAATCCAAACCAACAGAACGGTTAACAGTGCCATCGTGACGCCACTAACGATGTAGACCGATGGTTGGAGCTGATCGACAGGTTCCTCGTCTCCTGCTTCGCGTTGGTCGAACATAGTGGCGATGATCTTGATATAATAATACAAACCCAATGCACTGTTCAACGCCAGCATAATAACCAGCAGCCATTGATGCGCATTTACGCCGGCTGCAACAAGATAGAACTTTCCGATGAATCCCGCTGTCAGGGGAATTCCTGCAAGGGAAAGCAACATTGCCGTGAAGATGGCCGCGGTCCAGGGCCTTGTCCAGAACAATCCGCGGTAATCCTCCAGTTGTTCAGCGTCTCTGTCTTTGTCAGAAAGCGTTGCAAGCACACCGAAGGCACCTGTCGTGGTAATGAAATAGGCGACCAGGTAAAAACTTACTGCCTCAGCGCCCAATTTTCCTCCTGCGAGGAAGGCAACCAGCAAATAACCGACGTGCGAAATGGATGAATACGCCAGTATCCTTTTGACATTTGCCTGACGCAGTGCCAGGAAATTGCCAATAAACATTGATGCGATCGCTATTATTGTAAATGATAATGCCAGTGACGGATACTTAATTCCTTCGACCTGGTCAAAAAATCTCACGAGCAATGCGATCATTGCGCCTTTTGATACGGTGGCTATAAAAGCTGTGACGGGTGCAGGTGCGCCTTCATATACATCCGCGGCCCACATATGAAAAGGCACGACACTTAATTTAAAGCCTACTCCTACTATCATCAGTCCGAAGCCGGTGTACAGGATTGGTGACAATGAACCGGCAGACGAAAGATATTTACCAATTCCGGCGAATTCCATTGTTCCGGTCGTGGCGTAGACCAGGGCCATTCCGAATAACAGGAACGCCGACGAGAACGCCGCCAGAATAAGATATTTTATTCCAGCTTCATCTGATCGCGCCCTTTTTCGCAAGTACGCGATCATTGAGTAAAGTGATACGCTGAGGATCTCTAATCCCAGGAAAAGGGATATGAAATGTTTGCTAATGACCAATACCACCGCCCCAAGAGTTGCAAGGATTAGCAGGATGTAATACTCTTCTTTTCGTTCTTCGCGTTGCTCGAAATATGCATAGGATATCATAGTGACAGCCAACGCTGTCAATAAAATGAGACCCGTATTAAAGCTACCAAAGCCATCAAAAATGAACAACGGCTCTATTATCCATTTTGCCTCTGCCTTATACAAGGCAAGATAAATGAAATCAGCAGCTAGTGATACCGTTGTAATTACATATATTACCTTATGGTTCCTTTTAACTGCTATGGAAAATAAGATCAGGATCGCCGCACTCGTCAGGATAAAGAGGGGCACTACGCTCATAAAATCGGTCCTACTCATGGAGTCCTCCTTTCTCAAAAGTTGATGCGGTAATTTCAACGTGGCCGCTCTTCGCCGCCTCGATCGTTAAAGGCTGAATTGTAGGCTTCGACATATTGAGTACCGATTGTGGGAACAGTCCCAGCAAAATGATAGAAACCACCAACGGTATGAGAATTAATTTTTCGCGAAGCGTCAGGTCGTTAAGCGTATGGTCTTGCTTAACCTCGGCGCCGTGAAATACTTTCTGAACGATCCGTAAAGAATATGCCGTTGCTGCCACAAGCCCAATCGTCGCAAGAACAGTTAGCGAGTGGCTTGCTTGCCATGCACCGACAAGCGTG
>DASVBA010000089.1:0-5988 GCA_036376095.1 Chryseolinea sp. | reverse complement strand
ACAAAGCTCCGTGTTACCGTTTTCTTTCCCCCATTGATAGCAAGATCATTTTTGATAAGCAGATCGTTTTTCATAAGGCTCAGGTTTTTTTACTTAATTATTTATTTAGCACATCCGCTGTGCTCATTAAAATCGTACATGACTTCCTTTCAGCACTTCATGACTGTTAATAGCGATCATTGCGAGCACGGCCAGGATCACCATTGCAATGCCAAATCCCGCGAGCCATCTCTTAGGCTGCTCTTGTTGTACAGCAAACGTATTATTCACTGAAGGTAACAAGAAAAGTATTGCGGCGATATTGACCAGGTAAAGGTATTGTTCAATAGGATGTTTCAGGATGCCGGTGAGCAGAAAGCTAAGGAATGTATATGAAGCGGTGAAAACAATAAAAATGGTCCTTACAGATTGATAGCTATACGACGTCGTGAAAAATCTCAAAAACATAAATGCAGCAACAGCAACTATGGTGACGAAACTTATAACCCGGAATGACAGTATGGTATTTTCATCGCCTCCCAGCTCAAACAGAAAATCAAGTGGCTTGTTTAAAAAAGACTGCTGCCATAACACGAACGGGATAAAGACTACCAACAGCAACATAGGAACGAGATTCGATACCTTTTTCTTTTCTTCTTCTACCAACGGCCACGCTGATGTAAGCGTGCCATATGCCATACCGAGTCCACCAAAGAAACCAATGGAGTACTCCATAATATTCCAGAAGTTAAAAGGAAGACCGGAATTTGTTCCTAATACCTGCAAGAAGTTACCGAAAGCAAATCCGAAGCCGGCCCCTAACGCTGACCACACTGCGACCTTCATAACTGCTTGTTGCTTGTTTCGCAGAATGTACCATGCGAGGGCGATGGAAGCACCAAGGCATGCGGCCCACAATTCCGATCGCGGCGGTGTCATAAACCACTCCAACTGATTGATAAGAAACGCATAGATCAACAGAGCCCCTGCCAGCATCTCCACGAGCAACGTATGCCATTTGACTTTGAATTCTTTTGAGTCAACCAGGACAAGCCCCATCAATCCGCCACCCAGGAAACCATAGAGCGATCCGATTACGAAAAGCATTGCAAGTCCATAGTATGCATTGATAAAATCATCGGCGCGACCATAGCCAACTACAACACCGTAGCTGATCATTCCCCCCAGTCCCCAACCAAATGCCGCAGCTAACGCTACTTTGAAGACTTTGTCGTACCAATCTTTACGTTTTGCAACGAGGATCAATGCAATACTTCCGATAGCGCCTGCCCAGGCCGCGCCTTGTTCATGTCCAAATTTTCCCCGCACTGCCCATGCCGTGCCAAGTGCCATGGCAACGATCAAACAGGAAACGATGGTTTGTTTTTGTTTCATAGTGATTCTATCATTCATTCTTCAGGTAGCTCATAGGGAAGGAAACGTATTTGATTGTTCTTCCCGGTTTAATATCGTTGCGATGATAACTGTATGTTATGTGAATTCGATCTTGCGAATCCGCTATAATGGCGGGATAGTGACTCGATGTAGGTTTTTCAGTTGTGTCATTTTCAATACTCTTCTTCCATTTCCAGGTCTTTCCATCGTCGTCTGATACGGCAACGGAAAGATTATGCCTTCCTTCTTCAGAATCGTTGAACACCATCACCCACTCTCCGCTGCTTAAGGTGACCACGTCGAAACCAGCGCCGGGATTAGGGAGTATGTCATCTTTAGCAATCGTCCATGTCAACCCTTTGTCTCTTGATTCAGTTCGCTGCATCCGGCTCGGCGGTGGACCATTGTCCCGAAGATAAGCTACCAGCAGACTGTCTTTCCCAATAGCAATGGTTGCCTGTATTCCCGCTCCGCCTAGCACAGGGTTGCTGTATGACCAGTTTTGACCTCCATCGTCAGAGATCGCAAAAAGTGAACAATCAAAACCGTCGGAGTATAGCGGTACGATCATACGGTCGCCGAGGAATATTGCTTTGTTCTTTGTCTGCCACCCAAGCCTGCGGGTTAACGGATACCCTAGCGGCGCAGATGTTTCTTTATTATTATCAGTCTTCGCCCTGCCGGAACGGATCATATTTTCTCCTTTTGACAAGCTGTCCATTTTTACCTTGTACCGCTCCCATTCTTTCAGGAGGGCATTCTTCATGCTGTCGGTGTAGGATGGTAGCAGTGATGCCGTGAAATACTCCTCGTACGACTTCAGTTGATCCCTTACTTCTTTTACAAAAAGGTCATTCTCTTGAATTCCACGTTCGGTCTTATCGCCCACCTTCACAAAAAGCACTTCCTGCAAGGACCAAACCGGTGCGCCAGGCGCATTGTAGTTTTCACTGATGCGATACATGGGAATGGAAGTCTCCCATTGGTTCGCCAGCACTGGATACCACATCAACCAAAGACGTTCCTTCTTATCCATAAAAAGGACAGGATTGATATCAGGGAATCCGTTAACGTCAGCTAATACGAACGGCAATGACCAGGCGGTGTCGCCTTTGATCAGACGTGAGCCCATGATACGAACATCGTCCGCCCAACGCTCGCCTGAACCCTGGAACCAGGCCGACAACATATCGCCGTTCGGCAAGTTCACCACAGTGGATCCATGAACGTGCTCTTCCTGGTACGGAAAAATTATGGCGGAACGAAAGCGCTGATCATTACTTGCCTGCTTCTGACAACCCACAAGAGTCACAATACTAATACTGAATAATATAAACCATTTCATTTGTCGTGAGTTTTTAATTCATCATAAATCTTTCGTACCGCATGCACGTCATCCGTTTGGATAAGATCGATTCCGTACTCAATCGCCTTACGGTAAGCGCCAGGATGATCATCTTTACCCAAAAGATCGGAAAACACCTTTATTCCTTTACTGTGTATGAAAGATACTGTTACCCTATCCAGTTCGCTGTAGGGAACATCAAGAGCATAAGGTTGTAACTTTTTTATTAATTCATGTGCTTCTTTTCTACCGGGAAAAGCCGGCATAATTCGCGCCCCCTCGAAATGTTTCCTGATATCAAGCAATGTTTTTTCATCACCATAAAAAATCGCGGAATCGATAAGCGCGTATTTCTTCAAAAGAGAAGTTACTGACGCCGCGTCAATCGCCTTACAATCCACGTAAAGCATGATACCATGAGTACGCTTGTTATTCTCGGCATTCAACAGCTCACATACCTGTTCCAGCGTAGGTACTTTCTCCTTTGAAAATTCCTTTCCGAACCAATCGCCTGCAGACAAAGCGGTGATCGTTAAATAGTCAGTATCACTTACCAACGCATTAAGGCCAGTGGTTCGCTTCAGAGACTTGTCGTGAACAATCACCTGCTGTCCGTCGGAAGTAGTTCGAACATCAATTTCTATAAAATCGGCTCCTTGTTCAATCGCCATTACAAAAGCGGCCCTGGTATTTTCGGGAGCTACGCGGGATGCACCTCGGTGAGCAGAAATCAAAGGTAATCTGCCCTGTGCTTCAAGGCACAGCGGCAGCGTGATCAACAGGGGAACGAAAAGAATGAAAAGTAGTTTTGTCATTTGGTTGCCAGCGACGGAGTTTGTTTTCGATAGCCATACTTTTCAAGTGCTTTCAATAATAGCTCTGGTTCATCGGTCTGGATAATAGTAGCGCCGTTTCCCAAAAGCTTCTTGATGACCTTCCTGGTTTTCCCGGCGCGGAGGTCTTTATCACAATCGCCCAGCGCGTTGATCCAGATTCTTGCGTTACTTTTCCGGATCAACTCAGCGCATTCGGTATTGTAGAAGGAAAAGTCGATGTGAACGACTGGCGGATCAAACATTAAAATAGCCGTATCAGCTTGTCCGACCGAATAAGCACGGGGCATGATCATAAAATCTTTATTTGCCGATTGTATCCTTGACAACGCGCCGTAGTCACTGTCAAAGAAAAATACCGTTTCCTTCATGTCCAGTCTCTTGACAACTTCCATGATGCGATCGAGCCGGTCGGTCTTCAGATCAAGGTCTACCAGTATCTTGCCATCGGCAAGTTCCAGCGCCTCTTCCAATGAAGGAATTTTGTATGAAGTTTTCTTGCCTTTATCTACAATCGAAAGTTTTTGCAGCTCCTCCCACGTCAATTCTTCGGGATCGCCTTTTCCGGTTGTCGTTCGATCCATCGTTCGATCGTGCATTAGAAACGGAATTCCATCACTGGAGACTTTCACATCGATCTCGATAATATCGACGCCGAGCCTGATCGATTCCTGTATTGCTTTTAAAGAATTTTCAGGGTATACGTTATGGGTCGCCCGATGCGACGCTACCAGGACCTCACGGGACGACGCATCAAGGAAGGTTCTCCTGATCGCCTCAGCACGTTGCTGTCCCCATGCAAGGGAACAAACGATAAATAGAAAAAAAGTATAAACGTAACGTTGCATTATCTAAGATTATTTCACGAACACTTTATCATCCACTGCAGCATACATCCAATTGTTTTCCGTGTACTCGCCACCGTTGCGGTATCCCTCACATATTTCATTTCTGAAATCAGTACCTGTGGAGTTTACAGACCAACGAATCGTTTCCATGAGCATGTCTGAAGTTCCGCTAACCTTAAAGGTTATTCCTTCCTTTGAATATGTAAGTGTAGGCTGACCTAAAGGATATGGCCGAATTCGTTGAAAATATGGCTTGATCATCTTGTTTATTTAATGCGTTATGGACGACTTATTTCTTTGTCTGCTTTTGTATGGATATTTCTTTCATCCACGCCAATACTTCGCTTATATAGATCTCACCCGTCATCTCCCCAAGACTGGTGCGGCTCACATATTCGTATCGTTTAAAACTATTGAAGTCCACTTTTGTCAATATATAACCGAATGCGTCGTTTGTGAGGCCGAACAAAAATGGCGAGTCCGTGTTCATGTTGCGTTTGATGTAGTAGCCGATATTCGGAAGCGCTTCTCCTGGAATCGTGAGGACCTTTGCCTTTCCGATCTCGAGAAAGTTAAGCCGGGTAGTCACTACGTTATCCTTTACAGAGGTCATCTTGATGGGGGAATTGTTGAGTATGTAGCGCATCATTTCAGAGTCCACGGGAAACTGAACGTCGCGATATGAACAGGTAAGCAGTGGATCTGCTGTAGCCGTTGCCTTTTCCACAATCCGGAGTGCTTCATCAGCGAGAAGATTTCCGATGCGGATGCATTCTTCCCAGGAAGTCGCTTCACTTCCTGCCGAAAGTCGATTATCTGCAGTGACCATACCACCCTGAGCACCGTTCATAAAAATGGCTACTCCCCCGGCCTTAGATTCAATGCGATCATATAGTGGTCCGCACAAATCAGGACTAAGTATTCCACGTCCGGAGCCGATCACTTCCGGATGGATGGCATAGTTCACCAGTGTTGCGATAACCTTGCCGTTGTTTTTTCCTATGGCCTGAATTACACCACAACGTGGGTCGTACAATTCGTGAGCGTAGTAGTTGTAGGCTATCTTGCCTTTGGCTTCATCAACGGCAACTTTCAGCGTTGCTGGTTCTAATTCGTTTATGGCTTCGTTGACAGCGTCTGCGATCTTCTTCACACAGTCGTCGAGGTAAGCAAGATCAGCGAGGGATTTTCCATTTTCATCCGGGAATCCATAAGCATCAGGCGCGCTGTGCGTATGCGTACTTCCAATCAAAATGTTTTCAGGGGGAATTCCTTTGATAAGCGCTCGTGAACGGTCTCCAAGTGCGGCGGTCCATCCAAGATTATCGACGCTTACAATCGCGATTCTGACGGAGCCCTTTTCCAAAACAAGGGCGCGGGCGAAGAGATCACCTTTCTTCTCCACAGTTTTCTTGGGAGTTCCAACACCACCAGAAACGGGCAGCAGCGGTTCTGGCGTAATCACTCTTACAGCCGCGCCAACCTTAAACTCCTGGGCCCCGCACTCGCGGCCAAAAATCAGTAAAGCAAGCCCTAGAATGAGGAATCCACGTGTCATGATCACTCTATATATATGTACCACCAAATT
>DASVBA010000074.1:0-3810 GCA_036376095.1 Chryseolinea sp. | reverse complement strand
TGCAGAGCCGCAAAATTGAGCCTGTAAATTCCCTGTTTGCCCACAGGGATTTTGAAGTATTGCTGGTTAAAATCGATCCATTCGTTCCCGACTTGACCAAAAGAGTGTCGACAAATGGTGAAAAGTAGAACACAACAAATTAATAATACTCTCATTCTGGATCGGGCTACACTCATCCGCTTGGATACAAAACACGGCTGCAAAGTAAGCAAAAAAGGCCCGGGAACGGGGAAAAACCGCGCTGGAAAATATTTTCACACAGTACTTGGCCATACATAGTACTTTTCCGTATATAGTTACAGAATCGATTTAAATATGGACGTATGAACCTTGAGAACACGCAAGTACAGATGAGGAAGGGAATATTGGAATTCTGCATACTCCACATAATCTCCCGCGGCGAAGTCTACGCCTCTGACATGCTTGATGAGCTGACAGCCGCAAAGATTATTGTCGTTGAGGGTACGCTTTATCCCTTGCTTACCCGCTTGAAGAACGCCGGATTCCTGGAATATAAATGGGTAGAATCGAAGTCAGGACCTCCGCGGAAATACTATAAGCTGACTGACAAAGGCAGTAAATTTCTGGGTAATCTCACGGAAACATGGGACGAGCTTGTCCACTCCACTCAAATGATCACCTCCAAATCCAACGCATAATTCCGACTTTTAACTGTTATGAAAAAAAATATAAGCATAAACATCAGCGGTATCATCTTTCATATTGAAGAGGATGGCTACGAGCATTTGCGAAAATATCTCGATTCCATCAATAAGTATTTTGCCTCTTTTGAAGACAGCAGCGAGATCTTAGCGGATATTGAAAGCAGGGTTGCAGAGATCTTCCTATCAAAGTTAAATGAAGGCAAACAGGTAATCACAGCGGAGGATGTAAATACGCTGATTGCTACCATGGGAAGCGTAAGCGATTTTAAGGCGGCAGAAGAACAGGAGTTTGCATCCGGTCAATCGAAAGAAACCAATGCTCCCAATAACGAAGGAAAAAACGATTCTTCATCAACATCAGGCAGCAGGTCACAACCCCGGCCGCAACAATTACAACGCGACCAAAAGCGCAAGATAATAGGCGGCGTTTGCTCAGGTCTCGGAATATATTTCAACGTCGATCCTCTATGGATCAGACTGCTCTTTGCTTTGCTGGCATTTGCTTACGGTGTCACGATCCTGGTTTATGTCATTATGTGGATAGTGGTACCTGGGTCGTACGAACTTGAAGAACCCGAAATCGGCAAAAAAATGTTTCGCGACGGCGAACGAAAGGTTATCGGTGGGGTTTCCGGTGGAATAGCCGCTTTCTTTGCTATCGATATCATCGCCGTCAGACTACTCTTCATAATTTTCACCATATTCTTTGGCGTCGGCTTCATAGTTTACATTGTATTATGGATCGCTCTGCCCGAGGCAAAAAGTCTTACGGACAGAATGGAGATGCAAGGAGAGCCGGTTACACTTTCCAACATCGAATCCAACATTAAAAAAAACCTTAATGTAGACCAGGAAAAGGAAGAGAGCACTGCTACCAAGATCCTGCTGTTCCCCTTTAGACTCATCGGACTTCTGCTCGGCGTGTTGGGAAAGATATTAGTACCGCTGCTTGAAATATTCCGCGTGGGTATCGGTATTGTCGTGATCCTGCTGGGAGTCAGCCTTATGTTTGCAACAGTGATCACGGGAGGAGTGTTGGTCGGACTATTCTCCGCTTCAGCCTTACCTGGAGGTTCTTTCCGCTTCGATGAGATCAGCATGCCATTGGAGGTAATTACAAATAGTTTCTCCGGTTGGATTGTATTCGCAGGTTTCATCGCCGCTATTATTCCTGCTGTTCTGATCACATTGCTCGGGGCTTCGATTATCGCCAAAAAATACGTGTTTGGACCAACTGTAGGATGGGCGATGTTTGTGCTGTTCTTCGTGAGTGTCGCGATGTTAAGTGTAGGAATTCCAAAGATCATCTATTCATTCAAGGAAGAAGGCGAATTCAGACAGGAAACTACGCATCACTTGACTGGTAAGAAGGCATACTTTCATATCAATGAAGTTGGAATGGACGACTACGACGAAATATCGCTCACCTTAAAGGGACATGAAGGTAAGGATTTTCGATTAGTGCAGATTTTCAAAGGAAGGGGCGCTACGAAACAAAAAGCAATAGAGAATGCACAAATGATCCAATATAATTATGAAGTAAAAGATTCCGTGATGACGTTCGATTCGAACGTTCAATTCAAGGAGGACGCGATCTTTCGTGCACAACGACTGGACATGACGCTTTACATACCGTCTAACCACCCTTTTGTGATGGATGAATCAATGAGCCGGTTCATTTCACAATACGTCGATTGGGAAGATATGGATAATTTCACGTGGGTAATGAATGAAAAGGGATTGAAGTGTCTGGATTGTCCGATAACTGAGGCGGAGAAAAACGACGTTGCGGATGACTTTGGACTGACGGACTTTGATGAGCTTGAGATCCGAGGTGTATTCGATGTAAGCATTGATCGCGGCGACGAATACGCTGTTGAATTGATCGGTTCTGAATCCGACAAAGAGAAGTACAAGATATACCGCCTTGGCCGGACGTTGGTAATTGACTATGAACAGATAAGTAAAAAATTCGATTGGGACAACTGGGACGTGCCTATGATCGACGAAGACGGGATCCGTATAAACATTACTATGCCGGTGTTGGAAAAGATCGACGCTGAAGGATATGGCAAGATAGAGTTTGAAAACTTCGAAGCAGACAATATTGACATTGACCTCAGAGGACCGGTAAAACTGAGGGGGGATGTTAACACGAGGGACCTTGTCATCAATCTTACCGGGAAATCGGAGGCAGATTTGTCAGGCCGTGCAACGAATCTGGATGCTGAGTTGCAGTTTGCCTCGAAGCTGCGCGCTTATAATCTGGAGGTAGACGACGCTATTGTCGAAGCGTCCGGTGCTTCATCAGCAAAAGTCAACGTAAACAAGAGCCTTGAGATGGAAGAGGGGTTGGCAAGTGATATTGATTATCGGGGTGATCCGCATGTAATTAAAAGAGATTGAAAACCCTCTAACAAATGATCATATTCTTACTCTTTCTTTTGATCTATTTGATCAACCTGATACTATAAAATTTTCTGAACGGTATCTGGAGAAGTTGTACTTTTATCCCATGAAAAAGCTTTTTCTGATATTGGCTTTTTTCGGTTTCGTTCAATTCACTAAGAGCCCGAAACAGGGAATTCAAGGACAAGTATTCTGGGTCAGCGGCAATCAAATGCCAGGCCCGGGCAAATCGATCCCCGCCCAGCAAGGCGTCACCCGTGAGATAATCATTTACAAAGCTGCAACTCTGCAGGATGTGGAACAGAAGGATCAGTTTTTCAGTAATGTGAGGACTGAGCTGGTGACCAAAGCCTGGAGCAAACCGGACGGATCGTTCAAGATCAAACTGCCTGCCGGCAAATATTCTATATTTACCCAGGAGCCGAATGGCCTTTTTGGCAACATAATCGATCAAGACGGGTGCGTGAGCTGTGTTGAAGTCCGCCCCAAAAAGTACTCCTGGGTGGCAATTACCGTGGATTACGAGGCGGCTTATTAGCCCAAATAAATTCATTCATCCGCGCAACCTCTATTGCCAATTGGGCATCTTAACTTCGAAAACCTTTTAATGTATTTAAAGATTTACCGGGCGAAAGAAGATGAGTTGATCAAAGGATGCCTTCGGCGCGACCCCAGTGCCCAGAAGCTCCTTTACGATTCCTATTCCTCGAAAATGTATGCCTTGTGCTACCGCTAT
>DASVBA010000049.1:0-4829 GCA_036376095.1 Chryseolinea sp. | reverse complement strand
ATAGGAAAGCATGATCCGGATGAAATTCTCATACCCTTGTCCATACCTGTAAATGACCGGGTCATCCTTAAAGATCAAGCCATCGACAAAATCCTCATCCATCTTCCGGATCTTGATCTTGTCCATTATTCCCAGGTATTTGAAAAGCTGATACATATTCTGACCCTTGCCGAGGCCGCCCACATAATGCACCCCCGTGTCAAAGATCACTTTGTCACGAACAAAGATCTGAAGCATTCCACCGATCTGTTTGTTCTTTTCCAGCACACAAACCTTGTATCCTTCTTTTGCCAGGATCGTAGCGGATGCCAGCCCACCGAGCCCACTCCCCACAATAATTGCATCATACTGTTGCATCTTCTACGAATGATTAGATGGCGATTCAAGTCTGTGGATTATGCGACGCCATGACAACGCTTTTTTGGATTACAAAAATAACATTCGAAGTAAATTTTGCATCATCTATTACATTTACCTCAAGACCGTTGGATAAAGCAAGCTTCCTGATCCTTTCGCCGGAAACAAAATTCAGGGAATTCACAGACTTATTAAACCCAAACAGTTTCACGGAAAAAAATTCAGTAAGCACGGTCCCTTTGTGACGCTGCGACAGGTCCGCATTTCCTTCTCTTATGATCAATCGTCCGCCCTCATTGAGTGCTTCAAAGCATCTTTTTAACAGACTATCCTGATCGGCTTCCTTGAGATAATGAAGAACATCACTGACAACTATGGCGTCATATTTATTCAATGGAAATGTCGTAACGTCGGCACAGAAGAATTTCAGCCGGTCGGTCTTTAAATAACCATTGTTTGCAGTACCAATCTTGTCTTCGTCATAATCAACACCCGTTATGGTTCGCTCATTCGAAGTAAATTGTAACATATAGCAGAGAAAGCCATATCCACAACCCAGGTCCAGCACCGTTCCATTCTTAGGTACCAGGTCATTAAAAGGAGCGTAATTGTTTTCAAGTCTTAATTTTATTCGCATGTACCATTCGAGTACCGGGCCCTTGTAAAGATAGTTTGTGATGAGCCTGTATGAAAAATAATGAGGGGTTTCGATCTCCTTTGACAATACGTTGAATTCCTCGCGAAAATATCGGGTGATGCTCTTGGTGCGCTCAGCGTATGTTGCTCCAAACCTTTGGTCGCCAGGTTCGATACGCGGAAGGAATTTGAGTGTGAGCCTCCCCTCTGTCAGGTAAAATGTTCCTTTTGGAATGCTGTGTGCAGCACCATGGATCAACAAGGGCAAGATCGGTCTGTTCAACGTCTCGGCTAAGTAAAAAGCACCTTTATGAAATCTCTTTATCGTACCATCCTCCGAGCGCTTTCCCTCCGGAAAAATCACTACCGAGTAGCCTTCTGCCATACGTGCGCTCAGCCTGTCGACGCTTTCCTCGGCTCCGTCAGATACCGGATAATAATCCGCCAGCCTGACAACTCCACCCATCACAGGCGAATTCCAAACCCATTTATTTGTTAACAGGATCAGCTTTGGATGTAAACTGGTGGTAGACAAAATATCGAGGAAAGAAGTATGATTGGCTATTATAATGCTAGCGCGATCAAATTGATCTCGTGCCCGACCAATAATCTTAACCTTAAGATCCCACGCCACGGTTAACAATGACCCCGTGAAAAAACCCAGTAACGTATGATAGAAAAGTTTCAATTTCTTTCTCCCAAAAGGTATTGTTCTTATCAACAAGCCAACAACGGTTAGTATCGCTGCGCCTAAAACAAAACTGGAATACGTAACGAGAGTCCGCAACATCCCCATCCACGTCATAGGTGTGAAACCTTTTCTGGTTCGGTTCGTGATCAGACGCCTGAACAGAAAAGGCTCCAGCGTCTGAGACATAATAAACACGCACACGATACCAATGATCGAGATCGAGGCGATCGATCGCAAAGCCGGATGTTTTGCGAAAATCAGCACGCCCAATCCCGCGATGGTTGTTGCGGCAGACAAGAATATTGAAGCGCGTATCGAAGGAAGGACTTTCTTCCCGTACTGATATTCGCTCCGCAATCCGTCCATAATAAAAATGCTATAATCGTCACCGAGGCCGAAGATGAATGTAGACACCATTACGTTCACGATGTTGAATTCAATATTGAACAAAGCCATTAAGCCAAGGATCCATATCCAGGTAATAAACATGGGCGCAAAGGTGATTATGGTAAGCTCGATACGCCCGAATGAAATAAAGAGCGCGACAAACACCAGGATCGCCGTAAAGGTCACGATGAAGTTGAAGTCTGCATTTACGTACTCCACAAACATATTCGTGAGCATCTGCCGGTCGAAAGCATACGAAGAAGTGCCGTCTAGCTTGGCATATACCTGTTGCCGGAGTGATGGCTCGACATTCAACAAGGATATTACCGACGCCGACTTTTCATCTTCGATTATGTATTCATCAAAAAAAGCAGCACGGATGGTGTTCATTGACGACGTATCTGCCACCGTGAAATTAGTGTTCAGTAAACTTTCGAAATTTGACAACACCTGGCTTGAGTACTTCAGGACAAGGCCCTCGCGTCGTACAACACTTGTTACTATCTCTTTTCTTTCCGCGGTCCAGAAAGAATTCCACTGCGCTATCCTTCTCTGTTGAAGCGAATCCGAAATGAGGAATGTCGATACGGTAGAATATTTACGTAGCTGATCGCGCTGCTTGAGGTCCCGAAGCAACGGCATTACTTGTTCTGATTTCCGAAGTGCCGCCTGAAGGTCCGCACCGGTCGAAACCACATAGATTGCACTAAGTGAGGACCGGTTGATGGATTCCAACTTCTTTTGTGCTTTGACCATCTCCCCCGTCATGAAGTTCAATTTGCCGACATCGCTGTTGAAGTTCACCTGGCGTGCAAAATAAAAGAACACGGGAGTGGCGGCGAAAATAATCCAAACCAATCGACTGTTGTCCAGGAAAGACGATAGCGATAATCGTTCGATCCAACTTGGTTTCGAATGATCGTTCAGAAACAATTTGGCAGGAATCAAATGTGGAAGAAAGATCAGGGCACATAAAGCCGCGCCTATCAAACTAAATCCCGCAAACAATCCAACGTCGCGAAGCACTGCGGCATTCGCGAACCGAAGACAAAAGAAAGCAAGTACAGTGGTGGTGCTTCCGATGGTAAGAGGCCACACGAGGTCTTTTATCACTGTCTTGATATCGGGTGTGTGCTTCAGGTGGGCTAGAAAATGTAACGAATAGTTAACGGCGATCCCAAGGATAACCGACCCGGCGGCCACTGCAAGTATAGACACCGACCCTTTGATCAAATAAATAAAACAAAGGGAAAACAACCCACCAAAAATGACGGGAATCAGGATCAGGAAGGGCACTCTCTTCTTTTTGAAAAATCCGATGAGAAAGATCATCAGCAGCACAACCATCAAGCTAATAGTAAGTATGGAGTCGCTTCGCAGCTGTTTAGCATTTCCGACCGCCACAGCCGATGCACCAAAAAAAGACGCAAATGCATGTTGTTTGTTGATCGATGCATGCTTAACGATCGACCCCAATTCATCTATAAACGCAGTATTCTTGCCTGTCTCGGCTGCGGAGAACACTGGCTCAATGAAAAAGATCAAGTGCCTGTGGTCTTTGGTGATAATGTATCCGTCGTAGAGTTCAAAATTTTCGTCGTATTGCAATTGACGGAGCTTTCCAAGCGCAAGGAATGTAAAACCCAATGGATCTTGCGCAATAATTCGTTTCATGGCCACGCCTGCCGGAGAAATAAGTTGTCTGTAATTCGATTCGAGGGCGCCTTTGATATTTTCGGGAGTCACGATCGAATCCAGCTTAGTATAGTCGGCGTCGTCGAGAAAAACCGGTAGATGTCCCTGAACGGTATTGATCATTTCCAGGATCTTCTCTTCATCGACCCTGCTGCTGATCTTACTGATATAAGGTATTAAACGTCTTTCAATCCTTCCAACCAATGTATCGGCAAGTACCACGAGACTATCCGGGTGAGGTGCGGAAGCGCTATCTTTTGCAGACACCATAATAACCAGGCGCTCAACAAACCTTGAATTCCTGAACACGTAATCCAGTTTTTCGACGCGCTCATCGTCAGGAAAGAATTTGGTAATGTCTTCCTCAATGTTTATTTGAGATGCGCCGAGGCCAATAGCAAGAACGGTCGATAAAAAGAATACCCAGAATACACGCTTCCTGCGCTGGAAAAAATCGTACAGGTTAAGGAAGATGTTGGACATGGATCAGGTTTTTGACCTTTTAAAGATTTTCAGGCCTAAATAAGTCAAGCCTCCAAAAATAATACCGGCGGTAATAGCAAGAGATACTGCGCCATAAACATATTGCACCAGGTTATTCCTGACGGTATCAAGCGTAATTTCCTTGCTAAACGAAATAACTTCTGCATGCTCACCTCTCCATAGTGCTCCCATCTGATAACTCAAAAAAAGGATCAGTGGGATCATCGGTGGAATACTAATGTTGGCCGCGATAATCACCAGGGCTTTATTAAGTCGAAGAAGAAAAGAAAGTGTGATCGCGACGGCCAGCTGAAAACCCCAAATCGGAACGATGCCCATAAATATTCCAAAGCCGACAGACAGTGCCTTTACAGCATCGGATTCATCGGGGTTGAAGAGATGCTCGTAGAGGATATCCCTGAAGTTTTTTTTTTAATGGCCCTGAAAAAGTCCCGGGGCTTGATATACAAGAGGGCTATGGTGACAAGCACTGTGTTTAAAACACTGATCCGTGAAAAATCCTTAAAGGGCCGGAAATGTGAAACACGTTTTCCTTTTTCTGCATAAAAAACGCGCACTG
>DASVBA010000046.1:0-2914 GCA_036376095.1 Chryseolinea sp. | reverse complement strand
GCAAATGGGCAGCCTCCCTGGGATATGTTGGCGTTCAAATACCCGGCTGGGATGTACGCTGCATCGATCTTCAGAAAGCTGCCGAAAGCAAAGACTACTGTGACGAATTCAAGGGTACAGTGGAATCCTGCGGACTTCAGGTCACAGAGCTCGCTACACACCTTCAGGGTCAGCTCGTAGCTGTTCATCCTGCTTACAATGAAATGTTCGATGCGTTTGCGCCCAAGAAATACCACGGTAACCCTAAGGAACGCACGGCATGGGCTATCGAACAGCTAAAGTATGCAGCAAGGGCCAGCAAGAACCTCGGATTGAAGGCACACGTCACGTTCTCGGGCGCGCTGCTCTGGCACACTGTTTATCCTTGGCCACAGCGCCCGGCCGGAGTGGTCGAAGATGGATTCAAAGAGCTTGCTAAAAGATGGCTGCCGATATTAAACGCTTTTGATAAAGCAGGCGTCGATCTTTGTTATGAAATACATCCGGGTGAAGACCTGCACGATGGAGCAACATTCGAAAGATTCTGGGAAGCGACCGGCAAACATTCTCGGTGCAATATCCTTTATGATCCAAGCCACTTTGTCCTCCAGCAACTGGATTACCTGCAGTACATCGACTTCTATCATCAGTTTATAAAGATGTTCCATGTCAAGGATGCTGAATTTAATGCTACCGGCAGGAGCGGAGTCTATGGCGGATATCAGGATTGGGTTAACCGCCCCGGCAGGTTCAGATCATTGGGAGATGGACAGGTTGATTTCAAGTCTATTTTTTCCAAACTGACACAATATGGTTATGATGGATGGGCTGTTCTTGAATGGGAGTGTGCAATAAAACATCCTGAACAAGGAGCAGCTGAAGGTGCACCCTTCATTAAGGACCACATCATACGAGTAACGGATCACGCCTTTGATGACTTTGCGGCGTCAGGCAAAAACCAGAAGTTTAACAGAAGAGTCCTTGGACTTTGAGCTTTATTATAACAAACACTAATTAAAGGATAATACAATGAAAAAACTGTTCTTACTGATCGCGCTGGTAGGGATTGCAAGCGTGTCTATCACTTCCTGTGGATCTAAGAAGGAGGAAGCTAAAGAGGAGGCGAAGGACGCCTATGATGACTATGAAACTGCGGAACCTGCAAAGGAATCGTCTGCTGATCTCATAGCGCAAGGTCAGGCGTTGGTTGATGGAAGTGACTGCAAGACATGCCATCATCCTACAAACAAGATCATCGGCCCTTCACATTCTGACGTAGCGAAGAAATACGACTTCACCAAAGCAAACGTCTCGCTGCTCGCAGGAAAAATAATCAATGGAGGTAGTGGAGTATGGGGAGAAATACCTATGTCACCACACGCCGACATCTCCATGGGCGACGCAGAGAAAATGGCTATGTATGTGCTTTCGCTGGATGGCGAACAGCCCAAAGACTGATTTTGATTTTTATGGCATCCTTTGGTCTGGGATAACTTGTTTAAGATATCCCTGGAAGGGATGCCATTTTTTTTTAGTAACACGCTACTATTAATATTAAATACTTCTTGATGAAAATACTTTACAGCATTGCATTGTTGGTGTTATCAAGTGCAATAAGCCTCGCGCAACAAGGGCACAACACGCTTAATGAAAAAGAAATTAAAGACGGGTGGAAGCTTCTGTTTGATGGCAAATCAACTGCCGGTTGGAGAACTTTCAATGCCACTATGGCCGGCCCTGGATGGAAAGTTCAGAACGGTGAACTTTACCTCGACAAGACTGTCAAAGAGGGCAGGGGCGATATACTCACCGACGCAGAGTATGAGGATTATGAATTCAGCATTGACTGGAAGATCGACGCCTGTGGAAACAGTGGTATCATCTTTAATGTTGTTGAAGACCCGAAATACAGCGCAACCTATGTGACGGGACCTGAAATGCAAGTCCTCGACAATTCATGTCACCCCGATGCCAAGATCATTAAGCATCGCGCTGGCGATTTATACGACCTGATCTCAAGCTCAAAAGAAACAGTGAAACCGGCAGGCGAGTGGAATCATGCTATGATCCGGTCTAAGGATGGCAAAATGGAATTTTGGCTCAACGGAACAAAGGCTGTTGAATTCACTATGCACGATTCGAAGTGGGATCAAATGGTTGCCGGCAGTAAGTTCAAAACCATGCCTGACTTTGGTAAATCGAGCAAGGGCCGTATTGCTTTGCAAGATCACGGCGACAATGTCTGGTTCCGGAATATTAAGATAAGGGAATTGAAGTAGAACCTGGATAACGGTTCTTGCAAAAAAACAATCAATCAACAAATGAAATCTTATTTATCGATCATAGTATTATTCTGCATTTTGCTTTCCTGTGAGCGCGAAAAGCCCAGGGTTTTAGTATTCTCCAAAACATCTGGTTATCGTCATGAATCCATTGAAGCTGGCAAAGCTGCGCTTATAACGCTTGGACTTCAGCATAACTTCGACGTTGATACAACCGAAGATGCAAGTCTTTTTAATGAGGATAATCTCAAACGTTACCGGACCGTAATATTCCTCAGCACCACCATGGATGTGCTCGATGTCGTGCAGCAAGCGGATTTCAAAAGATTTATCGAAGCAGGTGGGGGATATGTAGGCATTCACGCAGCGGCCGATACTGAATATGAATGGCCCTGGTACGGCAGGCTGGTCGGTGCCTACTTCAAGAGTCACCCTAAAACGCAGCAGGCAACAGTCAAAAAAGTTAAGCCGTTTGGAACAAATACAACGCCCGATACGTGGACGCGGACGGACGAATGGTACAACTATAAGAGTATATCAGACGATATTAGCGTGATCTTCGCGCTTGATGAAACTTCTTATGAAGGGGGTGAGAATGGCAGCAACCATCCAATTGCGTGGTATCATGACTTCGAGGGTGGTCGTTCTTTTTA
>DASVBA010000035.1:0-4749 GCA_036376095.1 Chryseolinea sp. | reverse complement strand
CCAACAACCATGACGCAAGCTCCGGGCATTGAGGCACCTCCTTCGCTAAAGTATGGTTGGTATGTCGTCGGCGTGCTTGCACTGGCAAATATTTCATCTTTTGTTGACCGGCAGATCCTTGCATTGCTCGTCGCTCCAATGAAACGCGACATGCACCTGACGGACACCGAAGTAAGTTTACTGATGGGACTGAGCTTTGCTCTTTTTTACACCGTCTTTGGAATTATTATTGGCCGCTTCGCAGATCGCGCAAGCAGGCGAAATATCATAATGATTGGAATCAGTTTGTGGAGCTTGCTTACGGCATTGTGTGCAGGTGTTAAAACCTATTCGCAATTCTTCATTGCGCGTATGGGAGTAGGGGTTGGCGAAGCGACGCTCTCACCTTCCGCTTACTCCATGATTGCAGACTATTTTCCGCAACGGAAGCTGGCGTTGGCACTGAGCATCTTTACGATGGGAATTTTTCTAGGGTCAGGCCTGGCACTTGCTATAGGAGCCGGTTTGGTAGCCAATCTTCCTACTGAAGGTACGATCACGGTACCGCTACTTGGAAATATCTTTCACTGGCAGAAATTGTTTATCATGATTGGCCTCCCGGGTCTCGTCATTGCCGCATTAATGCTGACTGTACGTGAGCCGCAGCGAAAAGGCAAGTTGCAACGGGGAGGCGCCGACGCGGAATTGAAGTTCGGAGAATCGATGCGAATTATTTTTAAGCGCGCCGGTACATATGTGGGTATTTGCCTGGGCACAGCGTTCACAGCATTTGTGTCTTATGGATGCACGGCATGGATGCCAACGTACTTCAACCGTACTTTCGGATGGCCGGTACCAAAAGCCGGGTTAAGTTATGGGCTGGTGGTACTCATTGGTTCCGTCGCCGGCCTGTTGTGGGGTGGCTGGTATGCCGACCGGCTAGTACGTCGAGGCGTTACCAATGGAAGAGTTCGGATAGGAGTCATCGCCGGCGCTTCGATACTTAGTATGTGTTTTATTCCAATGATCAATAATGCCGAAGCCGTTCTGGTTCTATTGTTAATTCCATCATTCTTTATTGCATCCCCAATGGGCGCGAGTACTACGGCCGTCCAGGAGTTGATGCCTAATCAAGTGAGGGCATTGGCATCCGCAATTTTTCTTTTTGTCATCAATATGATCGGCATGGGGCTCGGTCCATCCTTCGTTGCAGTATTTACAGATTATGTTTTTCATAATGAATTGTCGATCAGATTCTCGCTGTCAGCTTTGTTCGTAACCGGTGGAGCTTCTGCACTGCTCTTTTATTGGATCGGATATCGATCCTACAACAAAACAGTCCTACGGCTTAACATAGAAAATTAAGTGTGCCATGGCTTTCAAAGGGTATTCGATGCGTAACCTTCAGTTTATTTTGTTTGATGTGCTGGATGTCGTGTCATTGACAGAGAAAGAGTATTTCTCCCAACACAACCGTGAAAATTTCGACGTCATGCTGGAGGTTGCAGAGGATATTGCGGATAAATGTCTTCGGCCGTATTTCAAAGAGGGCGATAAGAACCCTCCACAACTCATCAATGGCAGGGTTAAAGTACACCGCTCACTTCATGACTATTACAATACGTTCTGTTCAGCAGGTCTGCTGGCAAGTACGTTTGATGAAAAGTTGGGTGGAAGCCAGGTTCCTAAATCGGTTTACGCCGCGGCGGATTTTATTGTGGGCAATGCCCATAATGGATACGAAATGTTCACTGGCCTTGGCGTGGGTGCTGCTCGTCTAATAATTTCGTTTGGTTCAGACGAGTTGATCAATCGCTATGCGTCAAGAATCCTGGCCGGAGAATGGGCGGCCACCATGTGTCTGACCGAGCCTCAGGCCGGTAGCGCCCTCTCGGCTATCAGAACTATTGCAAAACCTCAATCCGACGGGTCCTTTAAAATTCAAGGACAAAAGATCTTTATTTCAGGAGGAGATCACGATATCACCAACAACATCGTTCATCTTGTTCTTGCGCGGATCGAGGGCGCGCCAGAAGGAGCAAAGGGGATTTCGCTCTTTGTAGTTCCCGTACGACGATTCAACGATGGAAGTAGTCTTATTCATAACGATGTTGTCTCAGCCGGCATCTACCATAAAATGGGTCAACGAAGTACGCCGGCCATGCACCTTGATTTTGGTTCCAACGAGAATTGTTATGGATTCCTGGTAGGAGAGCAAGGTAAAGGTCTCAGTTACATGTTTCAAATGATGAATACGGCCAGGCTGGGCGTCGGTTTGGCGGGCAGTTATATCGCCTCTTTCGCGTATTATGCATCGTTGCAGTATGCAAAGGAGAGATATCAGGGAAAAAGTACACGCCCTGATAAAAATTATGATGGTCAGACGTTGATCATCAATCATCCTGACGTCAGGAGGATGTTGTTTCTGCAGAAGGCTATCACCGAAGGATCGCTGGCCTTAGTAATGCAGTGCTATTATTATGATGACCTTCTGAAAGTTTGTGAGTCACCTGAAAGACAGCGGTATTCAGATCTCCTTGAGTTATTAACACCGGTGGCCAAAACGTATGGCGCCGAAATGGGGGCAGTTGCTGTAAACAACGGGCTTCAAGTATTGGGTGGATACGGTTATACTGAGGACTTTGTATTGGAACAGCTGGCCCGCGATATCCGAATCATGAGCCTATACGAGGGTACGACAGGGATTCAGTCACAGGCATTGCTAGGTAGGGAGGTGCGGGCAAACAATAAACGATCCTTTAATCTTTGGATCGCGGAAGTTTCCACCACAATACTGAGCGCTCAACAGTTTGATGGCCTCACCCGCTACGCTAACTGGCTGCAAAAGGAACTTCGTGAGTTGGAGCTGACAACACAACATCTTTTGAACATTAGTGATAAAGAGGGCGATGAGGTCTTCCTCAGCGATGCCAATTTATACATGGAGGCTTTCGGTTGCGTTTGTGTGGGCTGGCAGTGGTTGATCCAGGGAATTGTAGCCACCAAACGCTTAAAGGAAAATATTTCTGATGCTGACAAGAACTTCTTTCTATCGAAACTGGAAACCATGCGCTTTTTCTTTCATTATGAACTAAGGAAGGTGAGGGGTTTGCATGAGCGGCTTCGGGATGAAACAGTACTTACAGTTGGCAAGGGTGATGAGGTTTTAATTTGAAAAAGGATAAAGCATAAAAATCGGAACAATGAGCATATCAACTGGCAGCGACAATGGAACAGCCTCGACCGTCCACACCGAAGTGCGAGGTGAGATCCTCCTGGTAAAGCTAAGCCGGCCGGAAAAACGGAACGCCGTGAACGATGAGATGATCCAGACATTGGAAAAAGTTTTTTCCACGGTACCCCCTGAAGTGAAATGTGGTGTACTTTACGGGGATGGCAAACACTTTAGTGCAGGCCTTGATCTTTCGGAACTGAAGGAAACGGACGTGATGGAAGGTTTATATCATAGTCGCATGTGGCATTCAGCACTTGATAAACTTCAGTTTGGAAAAATCCCTATTGTTGCCGTGGTGCACGGTGCGTGTGTAGGTGGCGGTCTTGAACTTGCCAGCGCTTGTCACGTCCGCGTGGCAGAAGCGACTACGTTTTACGCGTTGCCGGAAGGACAGCGGGGAATTTTCGTTGGAGGCAGTGCTTCAGTGAGAATACCGAAACTGATCGGTATGGCACGCATGGCCGATATGATGTTCACCGGAAGGGTGATAACTGCGGAGGAGGGAAATATAATCGGACTTTCACAGTATCTTGTTCCTGACGGCAAAGGGGTTGAAAAAGGAATTGAACTTGCCACAAAAATTTGCACCAATACGCGAACAACGAACTACGGCCTGATGCATGTGCTGCCCCGAATTGTGGATGCTTCACAGGATCAGGCATTGATGATGGAAAGCCTTATAGCTGCAATTTCCCAAACATCGGCTGAATCGAAAGAACGACTGACCGATTTTCTAAAGGGCAAGGCAAAACGTGTGGGTGAATAGATAATTTTTTAAGCGCATTAATGGCGGACAACAACAAATATGGCGTATTAAGGGGCGGCGATCAGTCGCCTTACCTGGAATTGGATACCATTCCGATTTCTATCACTAAGGAAGTGAGACCGGACGGGAGTGTAGTGGTACGTTCGACCATACCCCTTGACCCTTTTCCTGATAAGCTCACTGAACGTTTGCTGCATTGGGCGGATGTATCGCCTGAGAAAATTTTCCTTGGTCAACGTTCTTCTTCTCAAGTCAGCAATGACACCTGGCATACCATAACCTATCGCGAGACGCTCGCCAGGGCAAGGAGCATCGGACAAGCGCTCTTGAACAGATCGGTATCCGGGGAGAGACCAATTATCATTCTTTCGGAGAACAGTACAGAACACGCACTGATGGCACTTGCGGCACTGTACACGGGCATACCGTACTCACCGATTAGTCCAGCCTATTCGTTGCGCTCTGATAATTTCGACAAGTTGAGGCATGTGTTTCGTTTGCTTACACCCGGCCTTGTGTTTGTGCAGAATGCTAAAAAGTATGAGCGCGCACTTAGAGCCGTTGTGGGCAATAACGTCGAAGTGGTCAGCCTTGTGAGACCTGAGGGCGATTTTAACTATACTTCATTCCATGATCTCCTGAATGTGGTTCCTACGGCTGCTGTTGATGAAGCGTACAATGCGGTTAAGGGTGATAGTGTAGCGAAAATCCTATTCACGTCTGGATCCACGAGTGTGCCAAAAGGTGTGATCAATACTCACAGGAACCT
>DASVBA010000033.1:0-3223 GCA_036376095.1 Chryseolinea sp. | reverse complement strand
GTAGGCAGTCGCAGTTACAGCGAACAAAACGGTCAGGATGTATGTGAATTTTCTCATATCAGTCTATTTCAGGGTTTTTAGATTGGCTTCAAGGGCTGACTTGTTAGCTGGAGTTGTAAGTACTCCAATAGCCTTCGGTTTTCCTTTGATGTATTTTTGAATGTATTGCTTGATGTCATCCCGGGTGACTTTTTTCAGGTTATCGACATAGGATGTATAGTAGTCAATCGTCGCTGAGGCCCACCAGTAAGTCACGGTATGAACGAACTCTGATGTCTTTTCCCGGCCTTGCGCGTCACTGACAGCCAAAAGTGTTTTTGCTGTTTCAAGTTGTTCGTCTGTAAAATAGGAATCGCTGTCCCATTTGTTAATGTGCTCTTCTACCTTTTCAATCACTTCTTTGATCTTTTGAGGATTAGGAACAACAACAATGACGATCGGGCCAGTGTATTTGCAGGTTTGATAGCTGACGTCGGCACCAAATGCAAGGCCGCTATCGATCAATTCCTGCTGGAACTGAGAAGACTTTTGTTTCAGCAGAAATGAAAAGACATCTGCTGCATAAGTAGCTTTGAGGTCGTTGCGGGTATCAGGGCCGTGAAGACCCATCATTATAAAAGGATTCCTTGTATTTACATTTTCTGTGATGAAAAGAGTCGATTTTTCCAGTGGCTTGAATTCCGGGATGGGATATTTTACAAACGGATCGAAATCGGAAGGAGCCCAGCTTTCAAACAGTTCAGTCGCCTTTTTTATGGCCTGGGCGTGATCCACATCTCCGGCAATGACCAGAATTGAATTGTTAGGGTAATAGTACTTCTGTTGAATGGTTCGCATCTTTTGTGTTGTGGCGGTCAGAATGATGTTGTGATCGCCAATGGTATTTTTTCTGCTGTACAGATCACCCCATAATTTCTTTTGCAAATCCTCATATAGCCAAAACGTTGGATTTGATTCTGCCCGCTGAAACTCTCCGTCAACGACCGGATTTTCTTTTTTCATCTCCGTTTCGTCGAACAGCGGGTAACGGATCGCAGAATTCATGAAGTTCAATCCTTCAGTAAGAAATTTCTTATTTAAGGTGAAGTAATAATTTACGCGCTCGTTGCTGGTGGTGCCGTTAAATGAAACACCAAGTTCGTTGACACGGTTAAGGAAAGCCTCCTGCGAGGGAAGATCTTTGTTGGCTTTAAAGAACATGTGCTCATACAGGTGCGACAGTCCGTTGTAATCGGGATCTTCTGTAAAAGAACCGTTCTTGACACAAACCTCTATCGTGATCAGAGGAACAGTCTTGTCTTCTATAACGAGAACCTCAAGTCCGTTCTTGAGCTTGGTTAAATGGAAATTTGCAGGAAGCTGCTGCCCCTTTACCAGTGTGAACAGCGCGAGCAGACCTATAAGTGAGAGTATTTTTTTCATTGGGCAGGTATTTTATGAAAAGTTAGAAAAAGGCCCTGAATTACACCATTTACACTATTCTTTTTGACCAAAATCCGTGTTGACCGGACAGTACCATTAGAAAAATGTAACGGAGATAGGGGTATTCTCACGGTTAGTTGTCTGGTAATTATGAAACCATATAACCCATGAAAAATCAACTAAAAGCCATCTCATTACTTGTGTTTGTCCTCGCCAGTATTACCCTTGTCGCGCAAGATGATCCTGCCAAGGATAATGATCAGATCCAAAGCCTGTTCAAGACCCAGCGAGGCACGATAGGCGGCTATGGTGCGTTGACGAATAAATTCACCTACATCGATGGGCGCTATGCGAATATGGTCGGCGTATACGGCGGATTTTATGTAAACCACAGCTTCCTGTTGGGTATCAGTGCTTCTGCCCTGACAAATGATTTAAAAGTGCCCTTTGAATACCGACAGGAACCGTTAGAGAATCTCAGCTATATGTATGGACAAGTGGGAATGATGTCTGAATACGTTGTTGCCTCGAACAAAGCCGTACATGTGGCCTTCAACCTTTTTACCGGTGCAGGGTTCACGTGTCAATACAAACGCGACGAATGGCATGACGATCATGAGTTCGACTGGGAGGGAGACCGTGATGAGGATTGGTTCTTTGTGGCGGAACCTGGTGTGCAGCTTGAAGTAAATGTTTTTAAATGGATGCGCTTTAGCCCCGGAATTTCTTATCGCGCGGTCTTCAATAGTAACGGGAGAGGACTTAGTGATAACAAATTGAGCGACATCTCTTACAACGCGACATTGAAGTTCGGTAAATTTTGAATCCAATTACGCCAGGAAGAGCAATCACCGTTATAAAGCCACTCATACGCGGTAGTATTAATGCAATTAAGTAAGACCCTGCGATGTCATCGCAGGGTCTTCCGGGTTTCCCCCAGACCCTGCGAATTCAATCCGCGTCCCGCGGTCTATCATTGCAAAGACTTTATTATATTACAAGGCTTAACAGATGCCTATGAAACTATTTACGGGATTTACCGTCGGCTCATTATTGATTGCACTTGCCTCTTTTACTATGGTTCAAAAGAAGAAAATCATCTTTTTCGGAGATTCGATCACACAAGCCGGTGTGAATCCGGGCGGATATATTGTCAAGATCGGCGAGTTGGCGGCTAAAGAAAACCTGGCAACTCAATACGACTTTGTGGGCGCGGGTATTGGCGGCAACAAAGTTTACGATCTTTACCTCCGGATGGAAGACGATGTCTTGAGCAAGAAGCCGGATATTGTGGTGATATACGTGGGCGTCAATGATGTGTGGCACAAGCGCAGCTATGGAACCGGAACCGATCCCGACAAATTTGAAAAGTTTTACAACGCGCTTATCAAAAAGATGCAGGCGCAGAATATCAAAATAATCTTGTGCACGCCCGCCGCGATAGGAGAACGAACTGACTTTAGCAACGAACTCGACGGTGACCTGAACAACTATAGCACGATCATTCGTGGCATCGCAAAGAAGAACGGACTTCTCCTCGTCGACTTGCGCCAGGCTTTTCTTGACTACAACAAGCAACACAACTTAGAGAATAAGGAGGCCGGCATCTTAACCAGTGATCGTGTTCATTTGAATGAAAAAGGTAATCAGCTTGTTGCCGACGAAATGTGGAAGGCCATCAAAGCCATTGAGGGCCGATGACCAATGTCCAGCTACGATCGTCTAACCACTAACCACTAACTACTGACCACTTACTACTTACTACTTACTACTTACTACTTACTACTTACTACTTACCACT
>DASVBA010000032.1:0-18007 GCA_036376095.1 Chryseolinea sp. | reverse complement strand
GCTGCACGTCACCTACGAGGGGAAAGGACGGGTTGTTCAACAGTCGTTGACTGCAGGAGCACGGGTGGGAAAAGGAAGCAGGATATACATAAAACTTGGATAACATCATTTGGCGAAATGCCTGAATTGAAGGACATATTATACAAAGTATCGCTTACCTCCAGTCGTGGAAACATGAATGTGGATGTAAAAGGTATTTGTTTTGATTCAAGGAAGGCGAGACAAGGTTTCTTATTTATCGCCGTTAAGGGGACTCAATCGGATGGACATGACTATATATCAAAAGCTGTTGACCTGGGTGTTCAGGCTGTTGTTTGTGAAAACTTACCCCATCATCTCGATGATAAAATCGCTTATGTTACTGTAAAGAACAGTGCCGAAGCACTTGGTGTAATTGCGTCTAATTTTTTCGGAAACGCGTCAGAAAAGATAATGCTTGTTGGTGTAACTGGAACGAATGGTAAGACCACGGTAGCAACATTGTTATACAAGCTTTTCGAAGCAATGGGCCATAGTTCCGGCCTCCTTTCCACAGTGGAAAACAAGATCAAAGAAGAAGTTGTCGTAGCAACACACACAACGCCGGATCCAATACAACTGAATGAGCTGTTGAAACGCATGGTCGACTCGGGATGCTCGCATGTATTTATGGAAGTGAGCTCACATGCCGTCGATCAGCATCGCATTGCCGGGCTGAAGTTCTCAGGCGCCATATTCACGAACATTACACATGATCACCTCGACTATCATGTGACGTTCGAAAATTATATACGTGCTAAGAAAAAATTCTTTGACGACCTGCCGAGCGACTCCTTTGCGCTGGTAAATGCTGACGATAAACGCGGCATGGTCATGCTGCAGAATACGAAGGCGACAAAGTATTCCTACGGATTGAAAAAGATGGTTGATTTCAAAGGAAAGATCATCACTAACTCGATCGAGGGGTTGGAGCTTGAAATTGCAGGCAAAAATGTCTGGTTCAAGCTTATTGGTGATTTTAATGCATATAATCTGCTCGCGGTGCATGCGTCCGCTGTTTTATTGGGCCAGGATTCTGATGAGGTATTAACAAAACTTTCGGCATTGGAAGGTGCGGCAGGAAGATTTCAGTTGGTGCTTCCGGGATCCAGGCTCACTGCCATAGTAGACTACGCGCATACGCCGGATGCTCTGCAAAATGTTTTGGAGACTATTGCCCAATTCAGAACAGGCAAAGAGCAGGTGATAACAGTGGTTGGATGCGGAGGTAATCGCGACCGTACTAAACGTCCATTGATGGCGTCAATTGCCTGCCGCCTCAGTGACAAGGTCGTGCTTACCTCCGACAATCCTAGAGATGAAGATCCGATGGAAATAATAAAGGAAATGCAAGCAGGAGTGACTCCCTCGGATACGCGAAAAACTTTGGTCTTGCCTGACCGTGAAGAGGCGATCAAGACCGCGTGCATGATGGCAAATAACAAGGATATAATTCTTGTCGCCGGAAAAGGTCATGAGACGTATCAGGAAATAAAAGGACACAAATACCCTTTCGACGATCGCGAAGTAGTGGAAAGGATGCTAAAACTTTTTGACAACTAGGAATGCTTTATTATTTATTCGATTATCTGGATAGAGAATTTAACCTGATCGGAGCAGGGGTGTTCCAATACATATCATTCCGCGCGGGAATGGCAGCGTTCCTTTCATTGCTCATTACAATAACGTTCGGTGAAAAGCTGATCAATGTACTAAGAAGAAGACAGGTAGGAGAAGATATTCGCGATCTTGGGTTGTCGGGGCAAATACAAAAGAAAGGAACGCCTACTATGGGTGGAATCATCATTATTGCAGCGATTCTGGTTCCGACACTGCTCTTCGCTAAACTCGATAACGTTTACGTGATTCTTTTAATCATTGCAACGTGTTGGCTGGGCATGATCGGCTTTATAGATGACTACATCAAAGTGTTTAGAAAGAATAAGGAGGGTCTTGCCGGTCGATTTAAAATAACAGGGCAGATTGGCCTCGGGCTTATTGTAGGGCTCACTTTATATTTCAACGACGATGTAGTTATCAGGGAGGTTACCACTGCGTCGTCGCCGGGCGTACAAGTTGAGAATCTTCAGGATCCGTTGGTAGACGAAGGAAGGTTTCAGGAAGTTAAATCAACAAAGACGACAGTGCCCTTCCTGAAGAACAACGAGTGGGATTACAATCAACTGCTGCCGCCATTTATACCGTCTGAGTATACGTGGGTGGTCTATGTTTTGGCCGTCATACTAATTATCACCGCTGTGTCGAATGGTGCGAACATAACGGATGGCATAGACGGACTAGCTGCAGGAATATCGGGTATCATCGGACTGTCACTTGCCATCCTGGCTTATCTTTCGGGACGCATCGACTTCAGTTCCTATCTCAACATAATGTACATCCCCAACCTTGGCGAGTTGGTGATTTATTGCACGGCATTCGTTGGAGCGTGTCTTGGATTCCTTTGGTACAATTCATATCCGGCGCAGGTATTTATGGGCGACACCGGAAGTCTTACGTTGGGTGGAATAATTGCCGTCGTAGCCTTTGCCGTTAGAAAGGAAATAATGATCCCCATTCTGTGCGGGGTATTCCTTGTAGAAAATCTTTCGGTAATACTTCAGGTGTCATACTTTAAGTATACAAGAAAGAAATATGGTGAAGGAAGAAGGATCTTTCTGATGTCTCCGCTCCATCACCATTATCAAAAGAAAAATATTCCTGAGGCAAAGATCGTCACAAGATTTTGGATAGTAGGAATTTTGTTAGCAATCATAACACTGGCAACATTAAAGTTAAGATGAGCGAAAGAGTAGCCATATTAGGTGCAGGTGAAAGTGGAACAGGAGCAGCAATGCTTGCTAAGGTCAAAGGCTATGATGTTTTCGTTTCAGAACAGGCTCAGATCAAAGAAAAGTATCGTGTCGAGCTTGCGAAAGAAAATATCGCATTCGAGGAGGGTACGCATACCGATGATCTCATACTTAACGCACAACTTGTGATCAAGAGCCCTGGAGTTCCAGACAAAGCCGAGATCATAAAAAAAATTAAGTCGGCCGGCATACCGATCATTGATGAGATAGAGTTTGCATCAAGGTACACCAGCGGAAAGATCATCGCCATTACAGGAACCAATGGCAAGACTACGACCACGCTGCTCACGAATCATCTCATGAAAAATGCAGGTCTTAATGTGGCGCTTGCAGGCAACGTGGGATTTAGCATGGCAAGACAGGTTGCTGAACGGCAACATGACTGGTATGTGCTGGAGATAAGCAGCTTTCAATTGGACGGAACACACAAGTTTAAACCGGAAATAGCGGTGCTTCTCAACATAACACCGGACCACCTCGACCGCTACGAGTATAGCATGCAGAATTATGTTGACTCCAAATTCCGTATGCTTCAAAACATGGATTCTGCTCAGCACTTTATTTATTACATCGACGATCCTATAATCGGAAACGAAGTCAGATTACGGAACATTAATCCGAAGAAAATACCCATATCGCTGAAGCCTTCATTTGAGGGACCTGTTCATTTTGACGGCAATGAGATGACTTTCGAATTGAAGGAGTCATTCCAGTTGGCGCAGTCCAAGACAACCCTCAAAGGCCCGCACAACCTGATCAATACTATGGCAGCGGTATCCGCCGTGTACCTGGCGGGAGTACCGTTGGATGCTATACGGGCAGGCCTGAAAACATTTAAGAACGCTCCACATCGTCTCGAGTCGGTAGCGGTAATAAAAGGGGTTGAGTTTGTAAACGATTCGAAAGCCACGAACGTGGACTCCGTGGTGTATGGATTGGGGAGCTATGCTGGTCCTTTGATTTGGATCGCCGGTGGTGTGGATAAGGGCAATGATTATTCGATTATAAAAGATGAGGTGAAGAAGAAAGTGAAGGCTCTGATCTGCCTCGGCAAGGACAATGGAAAGCTCAAAGAGTCATTTGGCGATGTATTGAATCAGATATACGAAACGCAGGACGTGAAGGACCTGGTGCATCGCGCACTGGATGTAGCGTCTCCTGGTGATGTAGTGTTATTGTCGCCGGCTTGTGCAAGCTTTGATCTTTTTAAAAATTATGAAGATCGGGGTAATCAATTCCGGCGCGCAGTGCTCGAGTTAAGAGATGAAGTTGAAGATGTAAAGGCATAGTTTATCAGCGTATGAAGAAGATAAAGACATGGGTGGATGAAAACTTACAGGGAGATCGTGTGATCTGGGCGGTTGTCTTTGCCCTTTCAATGATAAGTATACTTGTTGTGTACAGTTCTATTGGAACGCTAGCGTACAAAAGAACACAAAGCCCTGAGAGCTTCTTGATCAAGCATACGATAACCGTATTCGTCGGGCTCGCAGCCATGTGGTTTGCCCACAAGGTCGACTATCGCTATTACTCAAAACTTTCAAAGATCGCAATGTGGATCAGCATCCCGCTGTTGATCTATACATTCACCAACGGTGTAACCCTTAACGAGGCTGCGCGCTGGATCCAGGTTCCGATTATCGGATCCTTCCAGCCGTCGGACTTCGCCAGCCTTGCATTAATCGTCAATCTGGCTAGTATGATGTCGAAGAAGCAACAAAATATCGACGACATAAAAGAATCATTTATACCTATACTCTTCTGGTGCGGAACCATCTGCGCGTTGATCGGATTGACGAACGTATCGACCGCGGTGCTGCTGTTTTGTACCTGCATGCTCGTAATGTTTATTGGCAGAGTGCCTGTCAGATACCTGGCAATGCTGGTTTTCGTTGGTCTTCTTGCCGGAGCAATTGCGCTCAGGTTCGGTGACCGTTGGGAAACTGTGAAGAGCAGGGTCATCGCCTTCGTCGAGAATAAAGAACTTCCCTTCCAGGCGAAGCACGGGCGGATCGCTGTGGCAACCGGCGGTTTTTTCGGGAAAGGCCCGGGAAACAGCGATCAGCGGAACATCTTACCACATCCCTACTCGGATTTTATTTATGCAATAGTGATTGAGGAATACGGATTGGTGGGCGGAGTAGTAGTGCTGGTTCTCTACCTCATATTACTCCATCGTGGAATGAAGGCGAGTTATAACAGTGATCGGGCGTTTGGAGGACTGCTCTCTGCAGGATTGAGCTTCGACCTTGTCTGCCAGGCCATGGTAAACATGGGTGTAGTGGTGGGGTTGGGCCCCATCACAGGGCAACCGCTGCCCTTGATTTCGATGGGAGGTACGTCGATGGTTTTTACGGGCCTTGCCGTCGGAATAATATTGAGTGTGAGCCGCGGCGAGCAGGATCAGCGTTACGAACAAAAGACTCCCGATGAAGTGAAGGAAAACCGAAATATTCAAACGGCGAAAGCAGCATGAGTGCACAGCAACCATATCGACTGATAATTAGCGGAGGGGGAACGGGTGGACATATTTTTCCCGCTGTCGCTATAGCCAATGAATTCCGTGACCGCCATCCTGACGCTCAGATATTATTTGTTGGAGCAAAGGACAAAATGGAAATGACGCGCGTACCCGAGGCGGGGTATCAGATCATTGGGCTTTGGATAAGCGGCCTGCAACGCAAGCTCACATTGTCGAATCTGTTGTTTCCTCTGAAGATGATAGTGAGCTACCTAAAGGCGATTTCCATTGTAAAGAAATTTAATCCACATGCAGTAATCGGAACCGGTGGATTTGCCAGCGGACCGATCATGATGGCTGCAACGCGCCTGGGCATTCCGTCAGTCATACAAGAACAGAACTCGTTTGCGGGGTTGGCAAACAAACAAGTGGCTCGCAAAGTAAGTAAGGTTTGCGTGGCCTATGATGGAATGGAGAAATACTTTCCTAAAGATAAAATTGTCGTAACCGGCAATCCTGTACGCAAGGATATTCTTTCCGTCGGAGTCAAACGCGAAAAAGCATTGAATCATTTTGGATTTGACCCACACAAGAAAACGCTCCTCATAATAGGAGGAAGCCTGGGAGCACGATCCATAAATGAAAGCATCATTGCCGGAATGGAAAAATTGATAGATGCTGAAGTGCAAGTGATCTGGCAAACGGGAAAAGGGTACTATGAGAATTATAAAGCGAAACTTGGAAAATATGATCTTAGACGTATCCGCGTCCAGGATTTTGTTCGCGAAATGGACTTGGCCTATGCCGCAGCAGACGTGGTTATCTCCCGGTCAGGAGCTTTAGCCGTTTCCGAGATATGCATTGCAGGCAAGCCGGTGATCCTTGTCCCGTCTCCAAATGTCGCGGAAGATCACCAGACAAAAAATGCAAAAGCATTAGTTGACAAAGCCGCAGCTGTGTTAGTACAGGACAAGGATGCGGGTGAAAAATTGTTGGAGGAAGCTTTTAACCTTTTGTTTGATCAGAATCGCGCTTCAAAGCTCATCGAAAACATTACGAAGTTAGCGAGGCCTCAGGCAACAACGGCGATTGTCAACGAGATTGAGAAATTACTAGCCGAAAAGTCTGTCGATCATGATTTGCCGGCAAAAGACAAAACAATATATACGCTGGATAAAAAGACATTCGATCGACATCTCGATGCTACGTGTCTTCAACCAGTATGGGTAAAACGTTAAGAAGTGAAACTGGAACAATACGATAATATTTACTTCCTGGGCATTGGCGGGATTGGTATGAGCGCTCTTGCACGTTGGTTCATAAAGAAAGGACTACACGTGGCGGGTTATGATCGTACATCCACCACGTTGACGGATGAGCTTCGGAAGGAGGGTATGTCAATCCATTTCGATGATAGCGTTGATCTTATTCCGCAGGAAGTATTGAGTCAGAAAGACAAGACGATCGTAATTTATACACCGGCAATTCCAAAGGAGCATTTGGAATACAACTATTTGCTTGACCATGGATATACGATTTTGAAACGATCAGAGGTGTTGGGGTTGATAACCAAAGATTATCAGACTATCGCTGTCGCGGGAACTCACGGAAAGACGACGACATCCTCAATGGTCGCTCATATTCTGAAAGTAGCAGGGAAAGATATGGTAGCGTTCCTTGGCGGCATCACCACAAACTATCATTCGAATCTGGTAATGCATGGTGAGGTGAAGAAAAATTCGCTTGTCGTGGTTGAGGCTGACGAGTTCGACCGGTCATTCCTGCGGCTGTTCCCTCAGATCGCCGTGGTAACTTCCGCAGATGCGGACCACCTTGATATTTATGGAGATCATCAAAGCGTCATTAAATCATTTAGAGATTTTGTGTCGCAGATAAATAGCGGCGGACATCTGATCATACATGAATCAGTGGCGGAGTTACTGGCGTCTAACGTCGGTCACGTTAATAAAAATACTTACAGCATGAGCCGGGGACAATTTTTTGCCGGCAACATTACCGCAAAGGGCGGATTTTTTGAGTTCGATCTCCAAGGTTTTGGAAAAGTCGAACGAGTTCAGCTCGGCGTCCCTGGTTTTCATAACATTGAAAATGCAATTGCAGCTTCGGTTGCCGCGACTCTCTGTGGAGTTGAGGTCTCTACCATTGCCAAAGCGCTTGCATCTTTCCGTGGTGTGAAGAGACGATTTGAATATGTCATCAAATCGGATCGTATTGTTTACGTGGATGATTATGCCCACCACCCGACCGAAATCGAAGCATTTCTTAAATCAATGAAGTCTTTGTACCCGGGCAAAAAGCTGACGGTGATCTTTCAACCCCACCTGTTTACAAGGACAAGAGATTTTGCTGAGGGATTTTCGAAGAGCCTTAGCCTTGCAGATGAATTGTTGTTGATGGACATCTATCCGGCGCGGGAGCTTCCGATTCCAGGAGTCGATTCAGATATGCTGTTAAAAGATATAACAAGCGCTGTTAAGATCCGCTGCAATAAGTCTAACCTGATGGCGCACCTTGAGAAGATTGATGCGCAAGTTGTAGCAACTGTTGGTGCAGGTGATATAGATACATTTGTGGAGCCGATAAAAAAGATGTTGAAGAAGAAGTATGAAGTTTAAGCTTAATATAAAGAGAGAAGTAAAAATCGTGGCGGCTATCCTTATTGTCGGAGGTATCATTGCCTTTACGGAGCGACGACAAGGAAGTGCTTCCATTAAGGATATCACCATTAAAGTAAAAAATGCTCATGATAATCATTTTCTCGATGAGGATGATATTGTAAGTCTTATGGAGCTTAAAAAGGATAACCTCAAGGGCGCCAGTCTGGATCGCGTAAATATGAAAGAGGTTGAAAAGAAGATCCTGCGCGATCCCTTCATTCAGGATGCGCAATTATACAGCGACCTGAAAGGCAACCTGGTTGTAAGCGCTGAGCTCCGCAGGCCAATCGCGCGCATTGTGAGGAACGATGGACCCGACGGCTATATTTCTGAGGACGGGACGATAATGCCGGTGTCCGATCATTTTACTTCGAGGGTCATTCTTATTAGCGGCTCTTATGTAAAACACATATTAGGTCAGACTAATCTGAGTTCAACGGAAAACGGTGTTCAGCTTATGGAGCTGATAAATACAATCAGGGAGGACGAATTTTGGAATGCACAGATAGCGCAGCTGGATATTGATTCGAAGACGAGGATCACGATATATCCGCAGGTTGGTGACGAACGAATTGAATTTGGAAGGCCAGAGAACGTAGAGGCAAAATTGAAAAAGCTTATGATCTTTTATAAGGAGATCTTGCCGCGCATGGGATGGAACAAATACGATCGGGTTAATCTCGAGTATGAAGGGCAGATAGTTGCGGAATAAACGGATTTGAATGAAACAGATTTTTTTACCAATAAAAACATAACAACCACTAATAAAGATTTACAACCATGGAACAAGAAAAACTGATCGTCGGATTAGACATTGGCACCACAAAAATATGTGCCATTGTCGGCCGGAAAAATGAGTTTGGTAAACTCGAGGTTCTGGGGATGGGCAAAGCCGAGTCGGAAGGTGTCGTTAAGGGAATTGTGTTCAATATTGACAAGACGGTCTTTGCAATCGAGAGAGCCATCAAGGAAGCTAGTGACCAGGCCGGGATCGATATTGGTGTCGTCAATGTTGGAATTGCCGGACAACACATCTGAAGCTTTATTCAGCACGGTGGCATCACACGCTCCTCGAAGGAAGAAGAGATCACCATCGACGATGTTGAGCGTCTTACCCAGGACATGTACCGCATGGTTGTTCCTCCGGGCAGTCAGATCATTCATGTTATGCCCCAGGATTATATGGTGGACTATGAAGACGGGATTAAGGAACCTGTTGGAATGTCAGGAGTCAGACTGGAAGCAGATTTCCATATTATTACCGCGCAGACGAATGCGATAAACAATATTAACAAATGTGTGAGACGCGGAAGTCTTGAGATTTCAGATCTTATCCTTGAACCTCTGGCATCCAGTCTTGCCGTGTTAAGCGACGAAGAAAAAGAAGCTGGCGTTTGTCTAATCGACATCGGCGGAGGCACGACCGACATTGCGATCTTTTATGACAATATAATTCGCCATACTGCCGTGATTCCGTTTGGAGGAAACATAGTTACGAATGACATCAAACAAGGGTTAATGGTTTTGCCTCAGCAAGCTGAGCAACTAAAGACCCGGTTTGGAAAAGCTATTGCCGAGGAGGCAAGTCCAAATGAAATCGTGTCGATCCCAGGTATCCGTAACCGCGCCGCAAAGGAGATATCCGTGAAGAATCTCTCAAACATAATTCAGGCCCGTATGGAGGAGGTTATTGAAATGGCGCATTCTGAAATTATCAGCTCAGGCTTCGAAAACAGATTGGCTGGAGGCATCGTGATCACTGGTGGTGGCGCACAGCTAAGCAACCTCAAACAACTAGTTGAGTACATGACCGGTATGGACACCCGTATCGGTTACCCGAATGAACACCTTGGTAAAAGCAAGATCGAGTCTGTAAAAAGTCCGATGTATGCTACGGCCGTGGGACTGGTTCTTGCGGGATTCCGCTCTCTTGACGAAAGAGAAGACCGATACAAAGAGGCGCGTGAAGTGGTGAAATCCACCAAAATGAAACGCCCCGCAACAGTTACTTCCCGGAGTTTCTTCGACAACATCTTAAACAAAACAAAGAGCTTGTTGATCGATGACCTGGATAACAAGAGCGAATATCATTAATCCACAGACAACCACTTAAAAAACTAATCATGTTTGAAACAGGATCATACAAATTCGAGATCCCCAAGACAAGCAACTCGCGCTCAATCATCAAGGTGATTGGTGTCGGTGGGGGAGGTAGCAATGCGGTGAACCATATGTACAAACAAGGCATCAAAGATGTTGAGTTTATTGTATGTAACACCGATAATCAGGCGCTAAGCAATAGCCCTGTACCTAACAAATTGCAAATCGGCGCTAACCTCACGGAAGGTCTGGGCTGCGGAGCAAATCCAGAAGTCGGAAAGAATGCAGCGCTTGAAAGCAAGGAACAGATCCGCGAAATGCTGCAGGATACTAAAATGCTGTTTGTAACGGCCGGCATGGGCGGTGGTACGGGAACAGGTGCTGCACCTGTCATTGCCAAGATCGCCCGCGACATGGACATTCTTACTGTTGGTATCGTTACTGCTCCGTTTTCGTTTGAGGGCAAAAAGAAAATGGGTCAGGCTTTCCACGGCCTTGATGCTTTACGCAATAACTGCGATACTGTTCTAGTCATCCTTAACGATAAGCTGAGGGAGATCTTCGGAAATCTTTCTATAGGCCAGGCATTTGCTCAAGCGGATAATATCCTGACGACCGCTGCAAAAGGCATAGCGGAAATTATAACGTTAGCTGGATATGTTAACGTCGACTTTCAGGATGTTCGTACTGTCATGCTGAATGCCGGGGCGGCTGTTATGGGCTCCGCTGAAACCAGGGGCGAAAACAGAGCGCTAAAGGCAGCAGAAGGAGCACTTGCATCACCATTGCTCGACAACCGTGATATCATGGGCGCGAAGCGCATACTGTTGTCGATAATATCGGGAGCCGATGCGGAGCTGCAAATGGACGAGCTTACAGAGATCACCGAATATATTCAGTCGCAGGCCGGGGAAGAAGCCGAAATGATCTTTGGTCATGGTGTTGACCCTGACCTCAGCGATCGCATCAGGGTAACAGTTATAGCAACAGGCTTCCAATCCGAATCAAGGATATACGATACCGAATCGAAAAAGGACGAAAAGAAAGTACACGATCTCGATCGTTCTCAGGGTTGGTTGTTTAACACTGACAACTCTGTAAATGAGAAGGGTGATTTTGAAGTGAAAAAAAAGGAATCGCCACCAGAACCGAAACAGGATCATGAACCCGCTGAACGCGAGATTGTGTTCACAGGACCTTTTAACAGGGTCGAACCTGTTAAGGAAGAAGAAGAGGGCGAAGAAGGACTTTTCAGCGATGATGAATACGACCACTCCTCTGAAAAATATGGTGACCAGGTTATTAATGAGGAGGGTATGATGGAACTTCGCAATACCAAGCAACGTCTGCAACAACAGGCTAAAGAAAGGCAGGAGAAGATCAAACAAGCAAAGAAGCAGGAAATGACAAAAGAGGAGTTCAACGAAAAGTGGTCGTTGCCTGCCTACCTGCGGAGAGGAGTAAAAATGCAGGATATTCCGCATTCCTCTGAGCCCTTCATTTCAAAGTACAACCTGAATGATGATAACAATATTCTAGGCAATAATAAATTTTTGCATGATAATGTGGACTAACAATGAATAAATCCGAAAGACATTAAAGATATGGCATTTCCGGCGCGACTGGTAATTTACTCCATTCGTAGTGGTTGTTGGTTGTAAATATTTTTAGCCGGTGCCGGAGTGCCAATTTTTAGTCTGAAGTCGCGCCTATTTTTTATTTGCAGTTTTTAGGTTTCGCAAATGGCGCAGTGTAGTGTGAATGCCGGACGTTAACCACGTTCGGCATTTGTTTTTCCAGGGGTTGCATAAAACTCAATTTTTATTTTTTCTTCCTTGCCTTCGTCTGAGGCCCTCGCAAGATGCCGTTGCGAACACGCTGGCTTTGCCAACCGTAGCCTAGGCGAAGGTTGGCCTCAAAGTTGTAATCACTAGGGCAACACCATCATTTGGAGTATATGATACGACTGTTACCGATACTGCTGATTGCATTCATAGTTACCTCCTGCGACGTTTATGTAGCGGAGCCTCGTTACGATGCACGCGATAAAGTTGTTGGCCGATATGACGTCGAGGAGTATAGTGAAACCTATAATCAGGTTACCGCCTACTCGATCTATGTAGGAAAGTCCGGTTATAATCGGGAGATCTTTATCGATGACTTTTATGCCTCGAATATCCGCGTCTATGCCTACCTTGATTACGACCGCATAACGATACCATTTCAGATCGTAAACGGATATGAGGTGGAGGGTACAGGAACGGTTTATGGAAACTCAATCAGTATGCACTATCGTGTGAAAGACACTTACACTAACTCCTACGCAGACTTTTGCGAAACGGACGCCTGGAGGTATTAATTGGTGTGGTGCAATTAGAACGCGTGCATTCATCGTTGCTTCGAAGGTGTGCCCTTTTTTCATAGGATAGCGAGGCGGTTACTCCTAAAGGCGTGCCCAGACTTTTTTAAGCGCAGAAATCGCAGAAGAATGCGCGCAGAGTTTCGCAGAGAAATGCAAATATTCACGGTTATCGAAGGAGCGTTATTTTCATCTTCCTAATTTCCCCATTTCCATAGCCCCTTATTTCCTTATCTCCTTATTTCCCTATTTCCCTATTTCCTTAATTTCCTTATCCCCCTATCCCCTTGCATTTTCGCACATATATGTGTTCTTTGACCATGGATTAATCCATGAAGAAATTCCTGTACGAACTTGCTGAAGACATTTGTAAAGAACGCCAACAACTGGAGGGACTGACAGTCATTTTCCCTAACCGAAGAGCAGTTCTTTACTTTAGAAAACATCTTAGCACATTTCTCGACAAGCCGGTGTTCGCGCCGCGATTGATCACCATCGAAGATTTCTTCACTGAACTATCCGATCTCAATATTCCCGACAAGCTTGAGCTTAACTATCGCCTTTATCGCATCTACAAAGACATCGTGCTCAGACAAAATCCGTCCGCAGAACCCTTTGATAAATTCTATTTCTGGGGCGATATGTTGCTGCGCGATTTCGATGAAATCGACAAATACCTGGTAAACGCCGGACAGCTGTTCATGGACCTAAGCAATCAGAAAGAGCTGGATTCAAGCTTTGATTACCTTACCGATGAGCAGCGGGATTTCTTACGGGGATTCTGGAAAAGTTTCGAGGAGAATCTTACGACAAACAAGAAAAAATTTCTCAACGTGTGGAGCCAGCTGCATGAACTCTACCTCTCTTTCAAGAATTCGCTTCTGGCCGATGGAATTGCTTACGAGGGATTACTGCACCGGTTAGTGGCAGAGGGCATCGACGACGTTGCATCCAAAGTAAAAGGCAGCAAGATCATCTTTGCCGGATTTAACGCGCTGACGAAAGCAGAAGAAACATTGATTTCTTATTTCATTGAAAAAGGCGTGGGCGACATCTACTGGGACACCGACGCCTACTACGTTAATAATAATACACAAGAAGCAGGAAAGTTCTTCCGCGAATACCAGGCCCACAAGACCCTTGGTACCTCATTTTTGAGAAATGTTCCTTCGAATTTCTCAAGCGAAAAATCCATCCAGGTATTTGGAGCGGCCGAGCCGGTTGGACAGACGAAAGTTATGGCTGAGATTCTTCAACAGGAGTTGAGCAAAGGCATTGACCCCGAAGACACTCTTATTGTCTTGCCAGACGAAAAGCTGCTACTTCCCGTGCTGCATGGCCTGAGCAACGGTATCGAAAAACTCAATATCACTATGGGTTTTCCATTAAGCGGCGCACCAATATTTAATTTGATTGAGCTATTGGTTGAAATGCAGATCGCCCGCAAAGGAGACTTGTTCAATCACCGGCACGTCCTTGCGTTGCTTGGGCACCCCTATGTCGTCTCTGCAGATCCGGTTGCTGCGAATACCAAGCGAAAGGAAATATTAAGCCAGAATTGGGTTTCCATCCCTAAGAACTTTCTCGCGACTTCCGTACCGTTGCATCGGCTTATTTTTGCGGACTCGACGGAAAACATCCTCGACTATCTTCGGACAATAGTGATCAGCATCGGATCATTGGAAAAGATCAGCGATCTGGATAAAGAATTTACTTTCCATTTTCTCAAGCTGCTCAACCGGATGGAACAGATCATGATCGAAGGTCTCGATCACCCGCCGTTGCCAACCCCCGAACAAAAGTTGAAGGCAGCCCAGGCTTCGAGGAAGTTCTTCCTTAAAGTTTTTCGTCAACTGGTACAGATGCAGAAAATCCCATTCAGCGGAGAACCATTACGAGGATTGCAGATCATGGGTGTGTTGGAAACGCGAAATCTGGATTACAAAAATGTATTTGTATTGTCGCTGAATGAAGGTGCGTTCCCATCGTCGTCGGGTAAAGGTTCGTACATTCCCGCGAACATCAGAAGGGCATACGGATTGCCTACAGCCGACCATCAGGACGCGACATATGCTTATTTGTTCTATCGCGTAATGCAACGGGCAGATAACATTTTCCTTTTTTATAATTCAGAAACGGATGTTCTGGGACAGGGTGAGATGAGCCGTTATCTGCAACAACTTATTTATGAAAGCGGGAAAAAAATGCAACGCAAAGTTTTACACAATCCGATACAGCCCCAGCCTATATTGCCTATTTCAATTGTTAAAGACTCCGGCGTCATGGAGGCACTGGCAAAACTCAGTGAAGGCAACCCGAAATTCAAAGGGATTTCACCTTCGGCATTGAACACTTATATCGAATGCCGGCTCCGGTTTTATTTACGGCATGTTGCCAAGATAAGAGAAGCCGACGAGGTCGAGGAGGATCTCGACGCGCGGGTACTCGGTAACTTCCTGCATCAGGTAATGGAGCTGTTTTACAAAAGGACTGAAGAGAGAAAGAGAACCAAAGTTGTCGAAGCAAGTGACCTCGATGATACAGAGGAGAGCATAGCCAGGCTGATCGATGAGGTGTTCATTGAAGCTTATGGACTGGAGCCAGGGAAAAAGGTAGTGTATGAGGGTCAACGTCTCGTTGTTTTCGAAATTGTCAAACGTTTCGCGCAACGTATTATCGAAATTGATAAGGCATATGCTCCGTTTGTAATGGAGGCTCTTGAGCAGGAGGGACTCACTTATGTCGTGAAGCTGGATAGAGCGCCGGGTTTTGCGATCCTGGGCGGAAAGATCGACCGGGTAGACCGGAAGGAAAACGTTGTCAGAGTAATTGACTATAAAACCGGAAGAGACAAGCTTGATTTTGATACCATTCCATCGCTTTTCTCGAGGGAGGAAAGACGCAATAAGGCTGCTTTTCAAACAATGTTATACGCGCTTTTGTACAAGGCGAATGCAAAATCAAAAGACGTCAAGATTGTGCCCGGCCTTATTAACCGGATGAATCTATTTGACAGAAACTTTCAGTTTGGATTAAAGGTTGACAAGAGCTACATAGATGACGTTGACCAGCTGATCCCTGAATTTGAGAGGCATTTGAAGTTGTTGCTGGAAGAACTTTTTGACCCGAATGTACCGTTCGATCAAACCGCCGATCCAGAGAGCTGCAAATTCTGTCCTTATCAGCATATTTGTTATCGCTGATCCGTTCAGGATCTCTCTTCGATAAGCTTCTGAATTGCCATATACTCGTCCCTGAGTTTTGCCGCCTCGATAAATTCAAGCTCTTTAGCCGCCTTCTCCATTGCTTTACGGGTCCGGTCCGACATCTTCATCAGTTCATCCTTGCTGAGATAGGCCACCACAGGATCAGCTGCAAGCGTGGTCTCCTCATCTTCCACATAATAGTTTCTCGTTGAACGTTTGGAATCTGCCACCTTCGTTTGTCCAAGGATTGATTCCTTTGATTTCAACACTGTCTTCGGTACAATTCCGTTGGCATTATTGTAATCGAGCTGAATCTTCCGCCTTCGATCGGTCTCATCGATAGCTTCCTGCATCGATTCCGTTATTTTGTCCGCATACATGATCACCTTACCATTCACGTTGCGTGCAGCGCGGCCGATCGTCTGCACCAGCGACCTTTGATTTCGCAGGAACCCCTCTTTGTCCGCGTCAAGGATGGCTACCAGAGAAACTTCCGGGAGATCAAGTCCTTCCCGTAACAAATTGACTCCAACCAGTACGTCATAAATACCCAGACGTAGTTCACGCAATATTTCAACACGATCAAGGGTCGCGACCTCCGAGTGAATATAACGGCAGCGGACCCCCACACGATCCATATATTTGGTCAACTCTTCGGCCATACGTTTTGTTAGCGTTGTCACGAGAACCCGTTCCTGTTTCTTGACACGTTCGTCTATTTCCTCGAGTAAATCATCGATCTGATTCTTACTGGGGCGAACGTCAATTTCAGGGTCAAGTAATCCGGTCGGTCGAATGATCTGTTCGACTACTACACCCTCTGATTTTCTGAGTTCGTATTCAGAGGGTGTTGCGCTGACGTAAATCACCTGGTTCATCAGGCTTTCAAATTCGTTGAAAGTAAGGGGGCGGTTGTCCAACGCGCTGGGTAGGCGGAATCCATAATCCACGAGATTGACTTTCCGCGAGCGATCGCCTCCCCACATGGCGCGCACCTGGGGCACCGTGACATGGCTTTCGTCAATAACGAGAAGGAAATCATCCGGGAAATAATCGATCAAACAGAATGGCCGTGCGCCCGGCTGACGACGATCGAAATACCGAGAGTAGTTTTCAATGCCGGAGCAGTAACCCAGCTCGCGCATCATTTCCAAGTCGAATTCCGTGCGCTCCTTAAGTCGTTTTGCCTCAAGGTGACGCAACTCGGACTCGAACATTCCCACCTGCGCAACCATATCGTCCTGGATCTCACGTATGGCCTGATGCAACATTGATTTGCCGGTCACAAAAAGGTTGGCGGGAAATATGGTAATTATTTGCTCGTCCGATATTTTCTTGCCGGAATGAGGATCAATGCGCTGGATCGATTCGATCTCATCGCCCCAGAAGTAGATTCTCACCGCAAAATCGGCATAAGCCAGGAAGACGTCTACCGTGTCGCCTTTTACCCTGAAGGTTCCGCGTTTGAATTCCAACTCGGTTCTGCTATAAAGAATATCAACCAGCGCGAAGAGCAGTCTGTTTCTCGCCACAGTCTCGCCAACCTTTAGCTTGATTACATTTTTCCCAAACTCTTCGGGATTCCCTATTCCGTATATGCATGATACGGATGCGACGACGATAACATCACGTCGTCCAGTGAGGAGGGATGACGTTGCGCTCAGTCTGAGCTTTTCGATCTCTTCATTAATTGACAGATCTTTTTCAATATAAAGCCCCGACGAGGGAATGAATGCTTCCGGCTGATAATAATCGTAATAAGATATAAAATACTCTACAGCGTTTTCGGGAAAGAATTGTTTGAACTCCCCGTAGAGTTGCGCCGCAAGCGTCTTATTGTGACTTAGCACCAACGTTGGTTTATTCGTGCGAGCCACCACGTTAGCGATAGTAAAAGTTTTACCAGAGCCGGTCACACCCAACAATGTTTGATGGGCTTCGCCGTTCGTTACTCCTGTTGTAAGCTGTTCGATTGCTCTTGGCTGGTCACCGGTCGGTTCGTATTCGCTGGTCAGTTTGAAGTCCATTGGTGTAAGTTAGTGGTTATTCGTTATACGTCTAATTGCAGTTTAGTTTTACCCGGAAATGAAAAAAGTTGCTCATTTTGAGAGCAACTTCTAAGGAGAAACCTTATTGAAGAATAGTTGTTCCAAATTGTCCAGGATTTTTCGGCCTATGGAGCATTTCCAGGCTGTTTCTGATCTTCCCGTTGCGCCTCTTTTTTTTGAAGGTGCACATAAGTGGATAGCAGCCTTGATGGCAGCGGGACCGTTGTCCAGGATTTTTCGGCCTGGGTATGGAACATTTCGAGGATG
>DASVBA010000030.1:0-4904 GCA_036376095.1 Chryseolinea sp. | reverse complement strand
CCAACAAGATCCAGTTCCTGAAGTCGAATCCTTATTTTGAGACATCGGATGAAAACTATCTCTATTTTCTCCGTGTGCGACAATACAGGATTCTCGACAACATATCTCCTTTGGAGTTTGTTATGGACGACATCAAGAATATTATATTGAATAAACGAAAAGTTGAATTAGCGAAGCAGTTGGAAGATGAAGTTTACAAGTATGCGTTGGATCAGAATGAATTTGAGATTTTTAACTAAGAAAAAAATTAAGGAGTCAATGGCAAAGATCACCCTTATCGCGATTGTATTATGTTCAAGCCTTTTCGCTTTTGGACAAACTGAAGGTGAAGACAATGGATTCGTTGTCGACAAGATAATTGCCAAAGTCGACAACTACATTGTCATCAAATCAGAACTGGAGCGAGGTTATCAGGACTACCTCACGAACGGAGGCACACCATCACAGGAGGCAAAGTGCCAATATTTGGCTATGCTGGTGAGGAACAAACTCATGCTTGCAAAGGCGGAGATCGATTCAGTTATGGTGCTTGATGCCGAGGTTGACTTGAACGCACAAAACAGGATGGACATGATCATGGCGCAATCGGGAAGAACGGTTGACGAGCTTGAAGCACTTTATGGAAAGACCATGGAACAGATAAGGCTTGAGCTCCGTGACCAGATCAGGGAGCAGATGATTGTAAGCAAGATGGAAGAGGAACTCACGAAAGGTATTGTGGTTACTCCTGCCGAAGTGAAAAAGTTCTTTAACAGGATACCCAAAGATAGTTTGCCGTATTTCTCTGCGTCGGTCGAAGTAGCACAGATAGTGAAGATTGCAGAAGTGAATGAAGCACAGGAGAGTCAGACGAAGGCCGAATTGATCAACATCCGCAGCCGGATATTAGCGGGTGAGGATTTTGCTACGTTAGCAAAGGAGTATTCAGACGATCCTAGCGTAATTCAAAATGGGGGAGAAATGGGTTGGTCTGGTCGTGGTCGAATGGTCCCCGAGTATGAGGCAATGGCGTTTAAGTTAAAGCCAAATGAAATTTCTATGCCTTTTAAGTCGCCGTTTGGTATACACATTATGCAGTTGATCGATAGGCGGGGAAATGAATATGCATCTCGTCATATATTGATGTCGCCTAAGCCTTCGGAGCGAGACCTAAAAGACGCAGCAAAATACCTTGATAGCTTAAGAAGTTTGATCGTCAATGACAGTATAAAATTTCAGGCTGCTGCAAAGGAGTACTCAGATGACGTCCAAACGAAAGGGAATGGCGGGTTTTTCAGTGACCGCGATGGCGGGCTTCAACTGACAGTCGATGAATTGGATCCGATAGTTTTCTTCAAACTGGATTCAATGAAGATAGGTGAGGTCTCTGAGCCCATTGCCTATCGAACGGATGATGGAAAGGATGCTGTAAGAATTTTGTTTTACAAAGCCAGGATTGCACCACACCAGGCATCTCTGGAACAGGACTGGACCAAAATTCAGGCTGCAACCTTGAATGAAAAAAAAGAGAAAATTTTAGAGAAGTGGTTTCAAAAAGCGAGATTGGATGTCTTTATAAATATTGATCCCACATACGATAACTGCGGACTATTAGACGATCGATGATGACCAATTTTTCTTCTGATGTAGATGCAGCCAACGGCCTGGCTGACGCCTATAAAAAACTTAAAGCAGAAATTTCCAACATTGTCATCGGGCAAGAGGAAGTTGTGCGTCAGGTTTTAACCGGTATTTTTTGTCAAGGACACTCCCTCCTGGTGGGGGTACCTGGATTGGCGAAAACTTTATTGGTGCAAACCATCGCGACGTCCCTTGATCTTGAGTTCAAGCGTATACAATTCACGCCCGACCTGATGCCATCAGATATCGTTGGCGCTGAAACGATGGACAAGGAAAGGAATTTTAAATTTGTTAAGGGTCCAGTGTTCGCGAATATCTTATTGGCGGATGAGATCAACCGTACACCTCCAAAGACACAGGCTGCATTGCTTGAGTCGATGCAGGAATACGCAGTAACAATTGCTGGTCAGCGTTATGAACTTCCGAGACCGTTCTTCGTTCTGGCTACACAAAATCCCATTGAACAGGAAGGAACCTATCCGCTGCCCGAGGCCCAGCTTGATCGTTTCATGTTCAATATCAAGCTTACTTATCCTGCTTTTAAAGACGAAGTAGAAGTTGTGAAGACGACTACATCGGATGAGCCGAAGAAAGTCTCGAAAGTGCTCAGCGGTGCGGAGATCAGTTATTTTCAGCACCTCATCCGGAGAGTTCCGGTTGCAGACAATGTGATCGAGTACGCTGTCGGCCTCGCCACTAAGACGCGCCCGGGGTCAAATGGAAGTATGGGTGTTGCAAATGAGTATTTGGAATGGGGAGCGGGACCACGCGCATCACAATATCTTGTGCTCGGCTCAAAGTGTAACGCCCTCTTAAACGGCAAATATTCACCTGATATCGAAGACATTCAGGCGGTGGCTAAACCTGTGTTGCGTCACCGGATCGTTAGAAACTTTAAGGCAGAGGCGGATGGTATCAGCGTTGATGAGCTTATTGAGAAAATGATTTGATTAGAAGTTAGAATTTAGGAGATAGAATTTAGGAGTTAGAATTTAGGAGTTAGAATTTAGAATTTAGTGGTTGTGTGAGGGTGGGATTTGTTCACAAATTGTCTCTTCATTGACTACGCACCCACTCCCGCACCCCAACTCATAACTCATAACTCATAACTCATAACCCATAACTAATCCCTATAGTTTAGCGCGGGTTTACGATCGCCCAGCAAAGCTTCATACACAAAGTTGTCACCACGACGTTTCTTCAGTTCTTTCCACGATTCAGCAATTACATCCGGGGATTCAAACATATCCATGGCAGTTAGCGCAAGAGTTTTAGCGGCCACCATCATGCCTTTAAATCCAATAGAGGTACCTCCTGCAGCAACAGCCTGCCAGCTGTGTGCCGGAGTTCCGGGCACCCATGTCGCCGTAGCTAGTCCAACCGTTGGTACTACCCAGCTCACATCAGCTACGTCTGTAGAGGCCACCCCGTCCTTCAGCAGATAAGGTTCGATTTCGTTTGAACTCTCCAGCTTCGGTACCGAGCCGTTTAATGTTTTCTGAATCTTGGTGGCGAATTCCTTTTGTTGTTCATTGTAGGAATAGCCGCCAACCGTGTGCAGGTTTTTATCCATCACCTTTGCCAGTGTTTCGTTTGGCAGCATGTTGTATACTCCAGCCATTACTTCAACCTCCATTCTTGTTTCTGTACCCAATGCCGCGCCCTGGGCTGCTTTGACGATTCGTTCCCAAACAGCTTTAACCTCATCGCGATTTGGGTGTCGTACGTAATAATATACCTCCGCGAATGCAGGTACTACATTCGGAGCTTCACCACCCCGTGTTATTACGTAATGGATGCGGGTTTCAGGTGTCACGTGTTCACGCATCATGTTTACCATCGCATCCATAGCTTCAACCGCGTCCAGGGAAGATCGCCCTTTTTCAGGCGATGCAGATGCGTGCGAGGCTACGCCATAAAATCTGAACTTGCCGTTCTTGTTAGCCAGCGTTCCTCCTGTTTCTGCGTTGTTGAGTGAAGCGGGGTGCCAATGAAGTATCACGTCAACGTCGTTGAATAATCCCTCGCGCACCATATAAACTTTTCCAGCCCCACCTTCTTCTGCAGGGGTTCCATAAAATTTAAGCGTGCCGCCTTTTTTCGTGGCGATCATCCAGTTCTTCACTTCTATCGCTGCGGCAGCCGACGCCGTGCCGAAAAGGTGATGACCACAGGCATGACCTGCGGTTTTTCCTGGAACTGTTCGTACTTCAGGTACCGCGTCTTGCGAGATGCCGGGTAACGCATCATACTCTCCCAGGATCCCAATAACGGGTTTGCCGCTTCCATACGTTGCAATAAAAGCAGTTGGTATTCCCGCTACGCCCTTCTCTATTTTAAAACCCGCCTGAGTAAGCGTTTCCTGTAACAATGCCGAGCTTTTTGATTCTTTATATCCAACCTCTGCGTAGTCCCATATCTTTTTTGCAATCGTGGAATAGGTGCCGTATTTAGAATTGATTGCTTCGGCCACTTCCTGCTTGGTCTTTTGAGCGTTCACTCCAATAAATACACAGCAGAAAAATGTAATGGACAGGAAATTCCTCATATGCTTAAGTTTTGGGAAAAGTAAGCAAGGCTGGACGGTAGTGCAAGTGGCTCTGAAGCGGATTTGCGAGCTGAAGCGATGGGTCAGCGCGCTGCGAGAATTCCAGGCTGCCGCAGGCAAGCGATGCCCAGCCGCGGCACACACACGCGTGGAGGGAGCTTGCAACGCGACGATGGGGTAAAACGTCTCGGTTATCCAAGGTCTGCATTTCATAGGCAGGGGATTGCTTCGTCGTCGAATCCCGACTGCGTCGGGACGACTCCTCGCAAATCGGGAGGCCTCCTCGCAATCGCGCTACTCCAACCCTTTTGCTTTCATCTTTCTGAATTCACGAATGCGGCGGGTCATGGCGATGCCGAAACCAGTCATCAGGACGAGCGTCCCGATCCAGAGAACGTTGATGTAGGGTTTCTCGAGTGCTTTTATAACCACCCAATCTTTTTGTCTTGTGTTCAGTCCGATCGTGAATTCGCTGGTTTCAGGGTGGATGTTCATCAGTGTGATCCTCAAACCCAGGTCCTTGATCTCGTCGGGGATACGACCGACCATTTTGTCTTTGATTATAAACAACGGCTCCGCAATGTATTCGCCCTGCTCCCCCTGTACACGTACCGTTGCTTTCACAGCCACATCCTCACTCGTCAGAACAACTCCTTCAACTTCAAAGATCCGATCGACAGATTCGAGCGTTGAAACATAGTCGTTTGCAAAAAATTCCTGACCCAGCTTAATTTTA
>DASVBA010000029.1:0-4172 GCA_036376095.1 Chryseolinea sp. | reverse complement strand
AACGGATAAGACAAAACGAAAGGCATTGTCAGGAAGAATAATATCGCTCGCTGCAGTTCAAATGAATTAGAACCTTTGAAATCAAAACTGTTCCGAATCGATTCAAATACGATTATGATAATGATATTTGCAGTGAAAGCGACCAAAAATATTGCCCAATTCTTTTGAGTTAGTATTGATCGCCTCATGTCTTAGGTTGTCATCAATGACCGATTGAGACAAGAATTTGTTGTGTTCTTGTCACGCTATTTCTTTTTAATGTGAAATTGTTCTATCCCAACATGCTCACACCCATGCCCCAACTCATAACTCATAACTCATAACTCATAACTCATAACTCATAACCCCCTCACACCATCTGATCAAACGCTTTCGTGAATGTCTTCATCTCATCCAACGTGCCGATGCTGACCCTGTACCACTGTTGATTGTTATAGTCCCACACCCGTATTCCAATTCCACGTTCTTCCAACTTCGTCAACACTTGTGCAGCATCGTCTTTGGCAGGAAAGAAAAGAAAGTTTGTGTACGACTTCCCGTACCAGATTCCTTTTTTGTCCAGGTAGTCTGTAAGATGCTTCCGTGCCTCTGCATTCTTTTTACGCGTTAGCTCCATAAATGCCGTATCCCCCAATGATGCTTTCGCTGCGGCAAGGGCTGGCTGATTGTTGGCGATGCCCATGTGATATTTGTCTATCTTCTTAATGAGGTCCGGTCTTCCGATCACATAACCGATGCGCAGGCCAGCTAGTCCGTAGACCTTGGAAAACGTCCTTGAGACAATAACATTGGCGTCAGCTTTCACAAGATCCACCATAGAAATTTGATCTTTCGGGTCCAGGAACTCAAGATAAGCTTCGTCTACATATACCGTTGTTTTCTTTGACACTTCTTCGCAGAATTGTTTAACGCGTACAGGATCTACCAGCGTACCCGTAGGGTTATTCGGATTACAGACAAAAACCAACTTTGTGTCCTCTGTCACACGCGCGGCCATCGCGTCGTAATCATGCTCCAGTTTATCATTCAGGTTTACTTTGTCCCAGGTGGCGCGAAACGATGTAGCATAATTCATCAGCAACGGAAACGTTGGGAAGGCTGAAATAATCCGTCCGCCTTCCACTCCAAATGCTGCTCCGGCCTGGCATAACAGATCGCCGGAACCAGCGCCAATGCTAATGTGCGCGGGAGTCACTCCTTCTTTCTCCGCAAGAATTGTTTTCATCTCTTCCTGGACGTCGAACGCATAACGATTCCCCTCCACTATGATTTGCTGAAGGGCCTGCTTCGCTTTTTCAGAAGGGCCATAAGGATTCTCGTTTGAATTCAACTTGATCTTGATTCCAGAGGAACGAAATTTTCCCCATCGCTGACGTTCGATCTCGCTAACAGGCGCGGCCATCAGCTGTTCAGATAGAGATATGCCTATTGGTAATGCGGCAGCTAGTGAAAGTGTGGACTTAAGCCAGTTTCTTCGGTTTTGCATGGTGGGAAGTTTAGGATGGATGAATTGTGAGTCTTCCCGAATTTAGACAATTGATTGGTGAAATCCGTTATCCGTTATCGGTTAATCGTGGGCAGGGGCAGGGGCATGGGAGTGAGGGTGTGGGATTTTACCGCAGGGACGCAAGGAACGCGGAGGTTCGCTGGGATTTAGTCGGCCGCATTCTGTTTTATGATGGGTTCCTTGCAAAACCCTGCGCCTTAGCGGTAAAAATTTGAATGAACATGCTTTTCCGACATAAGGAATGATTCCACGCGGTACAAAACATGCAGCTTAGTGACGATTAACCGATAACGACCTCACGTGGGAATGATCCCCATTTTTTTCATCAGGTATGTCGCGTTCATTTTTTGGGCCATGCCAGATTTTAACTTATAGTCAAAGGACAATTGATCGTCTTCTATGATCGCCTCAAAACAGAAGTTCCGGATCTGGCCGGGGTATTCATTCTCGAGTTCTCCAAGAGTGAGATCGTGGGTTGCAATAAGTGCAAGGCACGGATGCAGCAACAGCTGCCTCACCAAAGCTATGGACCCAAGTTGTTTGTCGGTAGAATTTGTTCCTTTTAAGATTTCATCCAGAAGAATGAAAAGGGGCTTATCACTTCTAAGCTCATCCATGATTGTCTTCAGCCGATTTAATTCTGCGTAGAAATAGGACTGATGCTCTTTTAATGAGTCAGCCGTTCTCATACCCGTTCTCATCTGAATCACAGGGCAACGGAATGATTTTGCGCAGACCACAGCGCCATTTAATGCAAGAACCAGGTTAACGCCCATGGAACGGAGGAAAGTGCTTTTGCCCGCCATATTTGCGCCGGTAATGATCACCACAGATTGCTGCTTGTCAACCAGCAGATCGTTACTGACACACTCATTTTCATTTATCAGCGGATGTCCGAGAGCGTCGGCGGCAATAACAAGGTCTTTTTCAATAGTGGCGTAAACAAAAGAGGGGTGATTGAATGAGAACGTTCCGAAACTACACAACACCTCTGCTTCGCAGATGACCTCGAGCCACGTTTTAAGATTCGATGCATTTTCGTCTTTCCATTTTTCCAGTCTGTAAACACATTGAAGGTCAAACATCAGCAGACTGTTGACGACCAGGTTTGTCATGGCGTTCAGGCGTGCATTGAACGTACTCACCAATGACGCCAGCGCCTTTACTTTAACGTCCGCTTCTTTTGCATTCACAGACAGTTTCTGCATCAACGGTGAAGAGAATTCTTCACGCTGGAGAAAATGGAGGAGATGTGCGTACTTTTCAAGAATAGTCTTTTTACGGCTGATGTATTCGTGAAAGACATTCACTCTTTTAATATACAAACCCAATATAGCCCACTGGGTAATCGCCAGAAAAATAGCCGACGTTTTGAAGAACGGAAAAAAGAATGCGCCTATGATGGACGCCAGGGTTGCCGCGGGCAAAGCATAAAGAACTATTCTGAACCAGCCTTTCGTGAAAAGAATTGAAGGAGATCTCAGCCATGCCAATAGTTCGTCATAATCGTGTTGTTGTTCCCTGATCTCCAAACCAGCGGCCTGGAAATCCTGACAAAATTCTGTTTTTTGAGCAAGTTCTTTTATCGCGGTTTGGTTAGCCAGGATCTCCTCATGATCCAGTAATGCGTCCGACAGGCGGTTGGCCATTCGTCCTTTGCCACGAATAGTATTACATCTGCTTACGCTCTGGAACAAGGATCCCTCACCGAAAATATCGAGATCGTGTGAATAGGGATGATGAGGATCGATAAACTCTGAACCATTGGCAAACCCGGCGCCCTCGCCCATCAGTGATTTTCCTTCATGCTCATTTATCCGTAACAGATTTTCATGATGCGTCTTTTGATCAAACATCCTGCTATGCCGCTGAACCAGTATGACAAAAGCTACCAACAACAACAAAGCTGCAAAGGCAAGAGTCGTATTAGTAAATGCAAAATAGGTAGCTACTACGAAACCGAGAGCTGTGGCCAGCCTCAAATTAGAAACAAGATTTATCTTCTTTCTCTCCGCGTCAAGCATTGATGTAAAATGATCACAACGTTTCTTGTAGAAAGAAAGAAGTTCAGGTAAGTCCATGCAAAGATTATAATGCTTATAGGATGCGTTCGATTATTCGCATCAATTTTTCAAGACCTTCCTGATCCTTTTTATCGAAGTCATTCAGTTTGTCGCTATCAACATCCAGCACAAGTGCGACCTGTCCATTTTTAAAGGCGGGAAGAACTATCTCTGATTGTGATGCAGAACTGCACGCAATATGACCAGGGAATTCTTCTACGTTTGGAACGATGATTGTCTTTTTTTCTTTCCAGGCGAATCCACAAACGCCACGACCATATTCTATGCGCGTGCAGGCAATAGGTCCCTGAAACGGACCAAGAACAAGTTGATTTTCTTTTACAAGATAGAATCCAACCCAGAAAAAATTCATCGTTTGTTTAAGCGCCGCTGCGATGTTCGACAAATTGGCAATCAAGTCTGCCTCACCTGTAACGAGGCCTTCAATTTGAGGAAGCAGGGTTGCATATCGTTCTGCCTTTTCAGCAGATGTGGAGACTAAAAGTTCTTCGGCCATTTTTACTGAATTTTAACGCTCTAAATTCTTTCCAGCGTCTTTCTTGTCTTTTCGTTTTCAATATTACCGGTATTCAACGTGGACG
>DASVBA010000016.1:0-3356 GCA_036376095.1 Chryseolinea sp. | reverse complement strand
GATATAAATATATCGATCACCCCTATGTACGCAAAATTTTCGTAAAAAGTTTCCCTGCTCAGGTCTACGACCCGGCTCATTCTGATCACCCCTTATTTTAAATACCACGAATATTTCTTTCCTTCGCCGAATATTTAGTCTTATGATACGGAAAATTCTGATCGCCCTCGTGGTTATTCTTGTCGTTATTCAATTCATCAGACCTGAAAAAAATGTATCAGGTGAAAATCAAAACGATGTAGCTACAGTCTATGCCATGCCCGATTCTGTTAAGACAATTCTCGCAGTGGCGTGCAACGACTGCCATAGTAATCAAACTGAATATCCCTGGTATTCGAATATTCAGCCTGTAGCATGGTGGTTAGACAATCATGTTAGAGAGGGAAAAGGTCATCTTAATTTTTCAGATTTTACGACCAGTCCCATCGCCCGCCAGAACCATAAGTTCGAAGAAGTAGTTGAAGTGCTCGAAGAAGGTGAAATGCCGTTGGCGTCTTACACCTGGTTTGGACTTCATCCTCAGGCCAACCTCACTGACCAACAAAAAAAGACATTGATCCACTGGGCAAAGACACAGATGGATACACTTAAGTCACAATATCCTCCAGACAGCCTTGTTATGAAGAGAAGGTAAATTCCTCCCGCCTAATTACCGGCTATCAATTTATCCATCCTACATTACTAAAAGCGAAATTTGCGTCGTTCAATCGCGCGATTTTTGACCTTCCAAAAAGAACGCTCGTGTTGTTTTTTCTGCTTGGCGACCAACATTCGATTCAAAAAAATTTCAATACCTAAGATGTACCGATTCAGTGTAATAGGAATTCTTGTGATCAACCTGGTTTGCTTTCAATTGTCAGCACAATCACAGGGAAAAATAATCGTCAAGGGAAAGGTACTGGACTCACTTGCATCTACGCCACTGGGATTCGCTACGGTCAGAATATTCGACAACACGGACAAGACATTAATCAATGGCAATATTTCAAATGAGGCTGGCGATTTTTCCCTTGAACTCACGCCCGGCGACTATTACGCCGTGGTGGATTTTATGGGATACAATTCCTACACCGTCCGCCCCTTTAAGCTATCCAAAGAACACCCGACGCACGATCTGGGACAAATCAAACTAAGTCCTTCTATCAGCACACTCGACGAAGTAGTAGTGCAGGCCGAAAAAACATCGATGGAATTATCGCTGGACAAAAAAATCTTCAACGTAGGAAAGGATCTGGCCAATGCCGGTGGATCCGCAAATGATATATTGATGAATATTCCTTCTGTGTCCGTAGATCCCGAAGGGACCGTCAAACTGAGAGGCAGCGACAATGTGCGCATACTCATCGATGGGAAACCATCGGGGCTGGTGAGCTTTAAGGGGGGCAGCGGATTGGCACAGCTCCAGGCAAGTATGATTGAACGGGTGGAAGTGATCACCAACCCGTCCGCCCGATATGAAGCGGAAGGAATGGCGGGGATCATTAACATCGTTTTAAAGAAGGAACGGAACCAGGGTTTCAATGGCTCTTTTGAAGTGATTACTGGTCACCCTATTAATTATGGTGGTGCTGCCAATCTTAACTATCGTCACAGGAAGGTCAATTTCTTTATCAATTATTCAATCGCCTACCGGGAACAGCCTGGCGTAGGCAAACAATACCAGGAAGTTTATGATGAAGGAACGACGAAGATAACCAAACAAGAAAGTGAAGGATATGTGATGGGATTCAGCAATAATATCCGGGGCGGCCTGGACTATTTCTTTAACGAGAAGAGTATTCTTACCGGATCCTATCTTTTCCGTCGCAGCGACGCAAGCCGAGTTACAAATATCCTTTACGAAGACTATCTTAACTCAACTGAGAATCTTCAAAGCTACACCACTCGCCGTCAGGACGAAGACGAGATCGAACCGAACTCGGAATATTCGCTGATCTATAAAAGATCATTTGAACAAAAAGGGCACGAACTTACCGGGGAAGTAAAATACCTGGACAACTGGGAAAGTTCAAATCAGCTGTTTACGCAATACAGGTACACTCCGGATAACACATTGGATAGTTCCAGGGTGGAAACATCACTTAACGATGAGTCAGAAAAACAATTCCTGGTTCAGATAGACTACGTGAAACCCATCGGCAAAGAAGGAAAGTTTGAAGCCGGAGCAAGGACAAGTTTTCGAAACATGGTAAATGACTACATCGTATCGGCAGAAAACGCTGAGGGAGGTTTCGATCCAATTCCCGGACTGGATAATGTATTTCTATACGACGAAAATATCCACGCTGTGTACGGAATTCTCGGAAACAAGACCAACAAGATCTCTTACCAGGCAGGTCTTCGTGCTGAATGGACGGATGTAAAGACGACGTTGGAAGAAACAAATGAAATCAACCCGCGTAAGTATGCCAATCTATTTCCAAGCGCGCACTTTACGGTTAACCTTCCAAAAGAAAACGCAATTCAGGTAAGTTATGGGCGAAGAGTAAGGCGTCCTTTTTATAACGACCTGAGTCCTTTCATGACCTTCTCTGATAGCCGCAATTTTTTTAGTGGTAATCCTGACCTCAATCCTGAGTTCAGCAATGTTTATGAGATTGGCCACATCAAATATTTCGAACAGGGTACCATAACCTCCTCCGTTTATTTCAGGGACACTGACGGAAAGATCGAAAGAATTCGAAGCGTCGACCCGGAAACAGGATGGGCAGTAACTCAGCCCGAGAACTTAAATTCTGAACGCGCCGTCGGTGTCGAGCTTACCAGCGGTTATACTCCATACAAGTGGTGGAAGCTGGACTTCAACTTTAACTTCTTTCATTCAGACATTGATGGAAGCAACATTGTAGACACCTACAAAACAACGACGTATAGCTGGTTTACCCGATTGACATCGCGTTTTACTTTTGCCAAGAACTTTGACGGTCAGCTGAGAGGAAATTATGAAGCACCCCAGAAAACAGCGCAAGGCGAAAGGAAGGCACTCTATTATCTTGATCTCTCTATGAGCAAAGATATTCTTAACGGGCGTGGCACCATCAACTTCAATATACTCGATGTCTTTAACACACGCCGGATGAGGACGATCACGGAAGGTGCGGATTTTTATACGGCTGGGGATTTTCAGGGAAGGCGTCGTCAGATTAATCTGACGTTCACGTATCGTATCAATCAAATCAAACAAGCCAGGAAACCGGCGACTTCTGATGAAGGTTAGTCGGGTGATTCGCATCCGTTGCAAGTTTAGTGCAGAGCTTCAATAACTCATATCCATTCAGCTTACCCGAAAGCTAGCGGCACGATTGCGCGTCATAAGATAATTTTACTCTTCTAAAATCATTCGTCATGACGCGCCA
>DASVBA010000011.1:0-3976 GCA_036376095.1 Chryseolinea sp. | reverse complement strand
ATGGAGAAATAACAATGCGCAGACTAAAAAGACAATGGCAATACGAGGTAGGGTTCCGGTATATCTGAGGTCAGAGAAATTAAAATCAGGAAGAAGGTTGAGGAAAATACCGACCGCAAAAATCTTAATACTTCTGCCTACAATCTTTTTGTATAGATCGCGATCAGGATCGTTGACTCTCCTTGAATAAGCCAGAACTATTGAAATTCCCACAATAAAAAGGAAGAATGGGGCGATAAGATCCGTCGGAGTAAGACCGTTCCAAACCGTATGCTTCAGCGGCGAAAATACATGGTCGTCATCTCCTGGAAAATTAACAAGGATCATCGCGGCGATTGTAAAGCCGCGCATTGCATCAAGCGAAGTAAGCCTTGGTTTGCCCCCAAGTATCGGGACTGACTGCAACGTACTCATGCAAAGTTTTATTGTGGCTCGGTGATAACCTCCAGGTACCGGCCCATCCAATAGGGCAACAACCAGATATCTCCAGCACTGTACTCTGATGATCCATTATCACCTCCATCGAGGTTAAAGCGATTTGCATTGTGTCTGCTAACAGGCAGCTCTCCTGCGGGCAGCACCTCCTTGGTGGTTTGCTTGCGGAAGTTTGGCTCAAGCATCTCGATATCTTTCCGGGTACTGTTCGTCACTCTCCAATGAATTAAGTCCAGAGGATATTCCTGCAAATACCATATCGCTTCATTGAGATCGAAATCAGGTGTTCCGGTCATCGCGGTAAAAATATTCCAAGCGCCTTCCTTTTCGGGCCGTTCAATTTGCCAGTGGTCTATTATCGATTCTTTGAACCTTGTCTTCAGCGTATCATTAAACGCATAACGGTAGAGTCCCCAATAACCGACGTAGTACATTTCATCATCGGAATGGTTCCAGGATTCCGACAGCATCTTGCTCCAGTCGTCTGCTGAGTCATCCGCTTTTCGTACCTGGCTCATTGGGAACATAAGGTTTTCAAAGTATCCATATTTTGTCATTAACTCGAAAGCCTTCTCCTTGTATACCTCTTTCTTTGTAAAATGATATGCGGTTTGAAGCATGGCGATATAGTTTGAGGAATTGATCTTTCTATCGCCAACTCCGACAGGCCTCGCATTAACGTAGTCAGGGTTCCATTTCCCCCACAGCGTTGGTTCGCCATTCCAGTCGATCATGTAATAGTTATTGTCAACGGTGTGTTGCATCAGCGAATCGATCATCGTAACAGCCCGGCCCTGAAGGTCCTTTTGATCTTCGAGAAGTTCTGCCATCGTTGCAAAAGCGAAAATATGTCCTATCGCCTCATCGCTGCTGGTCGTTGACTTCCAGTCCCATTCCGGATCGTTAGCTCTCCTCCACGGCTTGTCCTCATACTTGTATCCTCTGCGTTCGAAGGACCTTGACGGAAATCCTCCCTTTACGCCATTGATAGTGTAGAGGCGCTCCATGGCATCCATGCATTCGCGAATATTCTCCAAGGCTTCACTCGATTTTGTTACTTTATATCGAAACACTTCAGCGGCCAGATACATTGAAGTCCACAGTCCGTCATTATCAGAATCTTCGAGTGAACCGGTTGCAAGACTTCCGTCCTGCATGTACCCAAGCGTCGCATTGAAGCCATGTCTTATGTGACGTGCCCTGACTTGTTTTTCATAATACATTGCTTTGTCGTGGAGTGTCATATCCTTGAACATGATGCGTGACAGTCCTTTCTGAGTCGCAATCAATACTGATTTATCGGGACCTTCGGCAATAAAGGTCACTGAATCGGAAGGCAACCAGCGTTTCGAAGCGTAGTACCTGTACTTACCATCAACATCGAGCATAAAGGCGCCTTTCGTTGAACCGAACCACAGCTTGCCGTTTACTTCATTCACGGTAGTGAGTTCTGTCCATGGCAGTTTTTTGACTGTTTCACCTTTTTGTTCTTTAGTATTGGCATCAAGGATGAAGTAACCGTCCGCAGTTCCCACCACTAATTCGCTCGCGTTTGAGAACAGTGAAAAGCAAGTGAGGTCATTGCCCGAAAAGACCTGAGTTAAATTCGTTGATGCAACATCGAAGAGTGAAATAGATTTTTTTCCCAGGATCCAGAATACATTCCGGCTATCATCAAAGAGAATATCAACGATGGGTTCGTTGTTCTTGCCCTCCCAGACCACGTTCGAGTCTTTAAGGTATTGAAGGGATTCGCCGTCGGAGACCAAAAAAGAAAAATCCTTGCCACCTTCGAACATCGCTGCATTAGGCATGGAATAACGCGAATAAAGTTTACCCGCCCATGCGTTGCTTAACACAGCCTTGTCGTCCAGGTAAACAAATTGATCCTTATAGCGTGTAAGGTTGAGAATTTTTTTATCAGCTATGGGCCTGTATGTTTTGTCCGGTACGAGCGTACCAGGATAAAGGAATTCGCCTGCAAAAGGTTTTAACAAACCGGCTGATGAATAAAGTTGAATTACACCGTTTCTGTCGCTGAATACATTTTTTAACGTTACATTTTCCAATTCCAGATTCCACTTCACACAATACGTCTGAAGAAAAGAAATGTCCTTGTGCACCGGTTGTGTGCCTTCGGTTTTGTTATCACTTGAGCAGGCAACACACAGAATCATCAAAAGAAACCCGCTGCAACGCATTAATCCTTTCATATATGGTTTGATATAATTATGAGATTTATCCCGCAAGGTTAAAAAAACGTTAAAAGTTGTCGTACGGAATTTACGTTTATAAAGGACCTGTTTGCGAAAACCGGCTCTAAATCCCCTCTGGTCCCCTCCAATGGTATCAAGTTAGTTAACGGTCATCTTGTGGATCTACGGTCCCCGAGTGTTGACTTATCCATTCCGACGATGGACCATCGACCATAGACCATTGACTATTGACCGACCCCCTCACTCCTGAATCATCCCCAAATATCTGCCCATCCAATATGGAAGCAACCAAAACACCGGCTCCCGCTCCATATTGTGGTTGCCGACATTTACACCCCAGGGATTTTTATCCCATCGTATCGTAGACCGGATACTTGCCGGCTGAAGGGTACTGACCTGCATTTCATCAAGCGTTGGCTGACGAACCAACTCGATGTCTTCTCGTTTCGAATGGTCGATCGTCCAATCAATAAGGTCCAATGGAGTGTCTTTCAACAGTCCGACCGACGACTGTAATTCAATCTTCTTGTTTCGTGAATAACAATAGATAAAGTTTATCAATGGATTGTGATCCTCCTTACGTGTTTCAATCCATTTATCGATGTGATCCTCGTAGAACTTTAAGAGTTCTGGATCCTTCTCACATTTTAACAAAACAGGATAGGCATAGGCAGCAAGGATAACGTCATAGTAGACAAACCAGGCTCTGTTTTGCGCGGGAATATTTGCCATGTTTTCAAGATAATTTTCTTCTTTGATAAGGCGGACGTATTCTTTCTGATATCTCTCATCGTCGGTCATGTAATAAGCGAGCTTAAGGAAGCCAAGCATTTCCATGGAGTTCAGGTTTCTGTCGGGGGACCATTCAGGATCTCTGTTCAATTTATCCGGCGACCATACTCCCCACCTGGTTGGTTGACCGTCAATGTCTGTGAGTGAGTAGTTATTGCGAATGAGGTGATCGACAATTCGCGCGACGTGCTTCCTGACAATTTTTTTCTCCTCGGCGTCTGCCACGAACTCGTGATAAAAATAGTAGCCGAACATGTGTCCGCATATTTCGTCGCTGCTGGTATCACCCTTCCACAACCACTTGCCGTCTTCCGATTTTCTCCATCTCACAGCAACCGGCTTGAAGCGTGGCTCCTTAACCAACGCTTCAGCGATGTCGCGTTCCGAATACGTCCTGTTGCCATCGTGTACAGACGTCCAGTCAGCAGGAACAATAGTTCTTGCAAAGAATCCGTCGGTGTTCGTGACTTCCTGCAAAAGTTTCAGGAATCGAAAAGCTTTTGTCGCTTTTATTCGTGCGTCTTCACTCTTCG
>DASVBA010000882.1:0-9880 GCA_036376095.1 Chryseolinea sp. | reverse complement strand
CTGACTGCTCCTATAAATGTCCTCAGACCCCTGATGGAGCCGTTTTCAAGGATCAGCTCCTTTGCCTGCGGGGTCTCAAATACTTCCTTGATATTTTGGATCCTCCCCGCCGGTATTTTGTCGGCGTCAAGTTCGGCGAGGAGTGAAACGGACGATCGCAACGCAAGTTTGTCCTGCAAGACATGATGCAGAACCGTTCTGTTTTTTACCCGTGACGCATTAGTGTTGAACTTTTCATCCTTGGGGATCTCAGATAAGTCCAACAGCCTGCACAGGTCCCGAAACTGCCGGTCGCTGCCCACGGCCAGCAGTATTTCATGACCATCCTCCGTTTTGAATACATCGCCATAGGGCGCGATATTCGGATGAGCCGATCCTTGTTTTTGGGGTATTTTTCCACCTACAAGCCAATTTGTGGCCTGGTTCGCAAGGGATGCAATTGCCGACTGAAACAAGGAAACCTCAACCAGCGCACCCTCACCTGTTTTCTGACGGCGGAGGAGTGCTAACAGGATCCCTTCTTTGAGCTGGTGACCAGCAAGAATATCGATTAATGCCACGGGCATCTTCAACGAAGCCCTTCCCGGCTCCCCATTCATGAACATGAAGCCAGCCTCCGCCTGGATCACGGCATCGTAACCTACCCGCGGCTTATCCGGACCGTATCCCGTAATAGAGCCATATATTAAGGAGGGATTAAGCTTTTGGAGGGTCTGATAATCAACCCCAATCTTTTCGGCGTCATTCGGTTTGTAGCTGGCGATCACAATATCACATTGTTCTACAAGTTTGTGCACAATTCGTTGACCATCAGCGCTGTCCAGGTTAATTACAATTGACTGCTTGCCCCAGTTAACAGCACAGAAATAGGCGGACCGGTCGTCTGTTTGTTCCCCGGAGGCCTTCCAGCTTCGGGTTACGTCGCCTGAAGTCTTAGGATTTTCAACTTTTAAAACCGTGGCCCCCAGCTCGGCAAAGAACTGTCCCACACCCGGCCCAGCCAGGACTGACGCGAGCTCCAACACTTTAAGGTTTTCAAACATGACTTAAATCGATTGAACCGATGCCAATTGGCTAATATTGGCACATGTTGTCAAATTGTAAATCATTTCCCGCATTTTTGCGTTTTTTGCACACAAAACATTGAAGATGAAGAGAATCGGAATGGGTTTCCTAATTGTAACGGTGTTGGCCGGCTGTTTCGCGAAAAAGGAAACTGCTGCCAGTCTGAAGACGGGAAACTGGAGGGCTATCGTAAATATCCAGGGACAGGATTTGCCCTTCAATCTTGAAGTAGTAAAAGATAGCGCGAATGGATACGACGCGTATTTGCGCAATGCCGGGGAACGCCTGCTGCTCGACGAGGTTGTTGTGGATGGCGACACGGTGAGTATTGAACTACATGTCTTCGACGCTACTATCAAGGCAAAAATCAAGGGCGACGAACTCGAAGGTCAATTCATCAAAAATTTCGAAAGCGATTATAAACTTCCCTTCAGAGCGGAGTACGGCAAGACGAATCGTTTTGAACGGGGCCAGGCCGGCGATAATGTGCCGGATTTCAACGGCAAATATGCAGTTACATTTGTGCATGAATCCGACACAACGCCTGCCATAGGCGTTTTTGAACAGATCGGCGATAGCGCAACCGGGACATTTCTTACACCGACAGGAGATTACCGCTATCTTGAGGGAAACGTAATTAATGACACTCTTCATTTAAGCACATTCGATGGAAATCACGCCTATCTGTTTACTGCCACAAAACAGTCCGACGGCACATTGAAAGGACGGTATTATTCTGGTAAAGCGTGGAATGAAGATTGGATCGCCGTTAAGAATGAAAATGCAATTTTGCCTGACGCCGAAAAGCTCACCTACCTTAAGGAAGGTTATGACCGCATCTCATTCAGTTTTCCAGATGTTACGGGCAAGAAAGTAAGCCTTACCGATGAAAAGTACCGTAACAAAGTTGTTATACTTCAACTCTTTGGAACGTGGTGTCCTAATTGTATGGATGAAACTAAGTTCTTAAAAACGTGGTATGAAAAGAACAAGGATCGCGGCGTTGAAATAATCGGATTGGCTTATGAACGAAAGGCCGACTTTGACTATGCCAGCAGCCGAATAAAAAAAATGATGGAAAAATTCGACGTTCATTATGATTTTGTCATTGCCGGTACGCACGACAAGGCCCAGGCTTCGGAAACACTTCCCATGCTGAACAACGTGGTCGCGTTTCCAACAACCATATTTGTTGGTAAAGACGGAAAAGTGAAAAAAATACACACTGGATTTTCGGGGCCTGGAACCGGAAAGTACTACGATGAATTCATTCAACACTTTAACGAGACGGTGAATGAACTTTTGAGTGAAAATTACACTTCAATTAATTGACATATCCTGCGTGAACAACCCGCGAAAGGAAGAAACATGAAAAAACGAGTTGTTGTCGGTTTATCTGGAGGAGTAGATTCCAGCGTTGCGGCGTACCTGCTTAAAGAGCAAGGGTATGACGTGATAGGAATGTTCATGAAGAACTGGCACGATGATTCCGTGACTATCAGTAAAGAATGTCCATGGTTGGACGACAGCAACGATGCTATGATTGTCGCGCAGCATCTTGGCATACCTTTTCAGGCTATTGATCTCAGTAAAGAATATAAAGAGAGGATCGTTGATTATATGTTTGCGGAATACAAAGCGGGAAGGACGCCTAATCCTGATGTATTGTGTAACCGTGAGATCAAGTTCGACATCTTTTTAAATGCAGCATTGAAGCTGGGAGCAGAATACGTCGCAACGGGACACTATGCGCGCAAGGGAACGATCGTAAAAAATGGACAGCAGGTTTATCAGTTGTTGAGCGGAAAAGATCCAAACAAAGATCAAAGCTATTTCCTTTGTCAACTTACTCAGGCTCAGCTTTCAAAATCATTGTTTCCAATAGGCGAGCTATTGAAGCCGGAAGTTCGGACGATAGCAAGGAAAATTGGACTTGTTACAGCAGATAAAAAAGATTCCCAAGGGCTGTGCTTTGTAGGAAAGGTACATTTACCGGACTTCCTGCAACAACGACTCGAAAGCAAAACCGGTCACGTCATCGAAGTCCAGGCAACGGCATCGGTATTCAAAAATGGTTTTGCTGATGATGACTTAGAAGCTTTAACCGCAAGATATGAGTTAACGCCCGAGTGTGGCGTTGTCATCGGTGAACACAAAGGTGCTCATTACTATACGGTCGGGCAGCGCAAGGGCCTGCACCTTGGTGGTTTTGAAAAACCGATCTTTGTAATTGGGACGGATACCGTTCGAAATATTATTTACACCGGAATGGGTGAAGACCATCCCGGGTTATTCAGAAAAGGCCTTTTTGTTCCTCATACTGACGAGCATTGGATCCGACAGGACCTACAGATACCACTCGGAAGATCGGAAAGGTACAAAGCACGTATACGTTACAGACAACCACTAACAGACTGCACGCTCTTTAAGAAGAACGAAGGGTTGTACATTATCTTTGATCATCCGCAAAAAAGCATAACTCCAGGGCAGTTCGTCGCCTGGTATAAAGATGACGAGCTTGTTGGCTCCGGTGTTATAGGATAAATCCCCTGAAAGTGGGATGTTAAATTTCATTGATCGCAAAACCGCCATGCGCTTTCTCCTATTTTTTAGCCATTACGGCTCACAACTGTGTGAATAATGGTTTTATTTTATTTAATTTTCGCCTGGAATTAAAGGAGAAAACTGTGCCCGAAACGGCTCAGCTATTAAACAAAAAAGTCAAAACACCACGAATATGAAAAAGAATTACATTCTGTCGCTTGTTTGCGTTATCGGCTTTGCGTTGTCGGGTACAAATGCTTTTGCGCAAAAGTATCAAAAAGGAGATGTCATCCTGAATCCCGGAATGGGCCTCGGTTATTGGTATGCTGGTAGCGGTTTTGCTGTGGGCTTTGCTGTCAATGCAGAGTTTTCAATAACAGATGAAATTGCGGTCGGGCCGTATTTTGGTTTCACTCACTGGAACTATGACTATTACGTGGGAAGTAATAGCGATATCAGCTACAACTTCATCGATTTCGGTGCGCGAGGTTCTTACCACTTTGCCAAGTTATTGAAAGTGAAGAACGAAAACTTTGATCCCTACGCAGGCGCATTTCTGGGTTTTGTAACTTCGAACAACAATTTTGATGATAATGGATACGCTGATCCTTATGACGGAGCGGTGAGAGGCGGGCTTTATGCAGGTGCCCGTTATTACTTTAGCGATAAGTTTGGTGTATTTGGTGAAGTTGGGGTTGGCTATTATCCAGTATTTCTAGGTGTAACGTTTAAGTTAAAATAGAATATCGAAAAATTTTCCCAAGGTGTGTGTTACGAGATTGTAGCACACACCTTTTTATTTTTTCAGGTTTCACGCAAGCCACTTACACCTCCTGATATAATAAACTTCATGGCCACGGGTCCCGGAACATTTAATGGCCTGATACTTTCTTTCGGAACGAAATAATGGAAACCTGAAAAGGCATAAGAGTGAGGGAAGTAAACGACCACCATGTCCTGCAATCCCAGGTCTGTTAGGTCCGGCTGAGTAATAAAGCCAAGCTGAAACAGGCTGTTGTCCTTATTAATGCTCACCAGTACCGGCTTATTAAACTTCTTTTTATCCCCCACAAAAGCACCAAGTAAATCTCTTACGGCCGAGTAGATCAGCTTTACGAGCGGGATCCTATTCATTCCACGATCGAACCAGTCGGCGGCGGTCTTGAAAGCAAAGTTCGTTGTCAGATATCCAAAGCCGGTAATTGCGAACAGAATAATGGCAAAACCCAAGCCTGGATATGGCAGCTCTAATAAATTATCGAGCCATCGAAACGAAACAAAGATGAAGTAAGCTGTGGCTACTAATGGAACGATAAATAACGTTCCGCTAAAGAAGTACCGTAGTACCCGTCTAAGTGCATTTTCCATATCGTAAAATAAAAAGGGCTTCCGTTCTTGCCGGAAGCCCCTCGTTATTGGTTTGTTTCTATTAAAGAGAAAATCCCAAGAAACTCAGGAATCCGAGCGACATCAGGCCGACCAGGATGAACGTAATTCCCAATCCTCGAAGCGGCGCAGGCACGTTAGAGTATTTCATTTTCTCACGCACCCCTGCCAGCGCGACGATGGCTAGCAACCAGCCGATCCCAGACCCGAAACCGAATACTGTCGCTTCGGCAAGGTTGTAAGGTCTACCCACCATAAATAATGCCCCACCAAGAATTGAACAATTAACAGCAATGAGGGGAAGGAATATTCCTAACGTACCATACAAAGCTGGTGAGAATTTTTCAACTGCCATTTCAGTCAACTGAACAACAGCAGCAATAACGGATATAAACACTATAAACTGCAGGAAGTTCAAATCAACGTTGACAAAGTCCGGCCCTAACCACGCTAACGCACCTGCGGTTAATACATAGTTTTGTATAATCCAATTAATTGGGACGGTGATTCCGAGCACAAAAACCACCGCGATGCCCAAGCCGAATGCTGTGGTTACTTTTTTCGAGATCGCCAGAAAGGAACACATCCCCAAAAAGTAGGCAAATATCATGTTGTCAATAAAGACAGATCTGACCGCTATGTTAACAAGGTTCTCCATTTTTCTTCAATTAATGTGACTCACGATAGCCATTGATCGAGCGCTGGACCCATATGATAATACCCAGCAATATACACGCTCCTGCCGGGAGCAGCATTAAACCATTACCCTGATAATGCATTCCTAAATTTTCGAAAATCTTAAAACCGAACAGTGATCCAGCTCCGAGCAACTCTCTAAAGAAAGCAAGCGTCATCAGAATTAACCCATAGCCAATTCCATTGCCTAATCCATCAAGGAACGATGGCCAGGGTTTATTGCTCATGGCAAACGCCTCAAGGCGGCCCATTACAATGCAGTTTGTAATGATCAATCCGACAAATACCGAAAGCTGCTTAGATACATCGTACACGTAGGCTTTCAACAACTGGTCCACCAGAATTACCCAGAGAGAAACTACAGCTAATTGAACAATGATGCGGATTCGCGAAGGGATGGAATTACGCATCAGGGAAATTGCCACGTTTGAAGACGCAGTTACCACCATTAATCCCATAGACATCACGAATGCGGGCTTCATTTGTGTCGTTACTGCAAGGGCAGAACAAACACCAAGTATCTGAACAGTGATCGGATTATCTATGTCCAACGGATTGGATATGAGCTTTCTGTTATTTTTTGAAAAAAGAGGTTCTGATTTCTTTTCCTGTACTTCAACAACTTCTGTACTCATAACCTTATTGTTGTTTATTCTTCTTCAAATAATTTTCGTACGATATGAAATAGTCCTTAAGCATGTTGTTCACACCCTTCGCCGTCAATGTTGCCCCAGACATGCCATCTACTTCGTGTGGGCTGTCGGAGTAATCATTGCCCTCACCCTTCATCATGGTAACCGAAACCAACTTTCCGTTGTCATAGATCGTTTTATTTTTGTAACGATCCTGAACATCTTGATCAGATTCAATTCGTGCACCGAGACCGGGGGTCTCACCTGCGTGCTGGAACTTTACGCCCTGAATAGTATTTAAGTCCGACTTAAGAGCAACAAAACCCCAGATGTTATTCCAAAGTCCATAACCGAAAACTGGAAGTACTACATATTCTGTCTTGTTGGGATCGCTCTCATTTTTGAATTCATATACAGGCAACAGACGATCAGCCGGTGCTTTCTTGTACTCTACAGCGAGGTTGACGTCTTTTGGTTGCATTGCATCTTTAACGTTTCCCTGAAAGTCGATCACGAATGCTTTTACTCTCTCAGAATACAGTTGATTAATATTCTCACCTTCTTTTAAAGTGATCACCGTGGAGAGGATGTTTTTCTTCTGCTCCATGTCGATATTGTATTGCTGCTTTTCCTTCAATCCTTCAGCAGCAAGTGCCAGAAGTCCTCCACACACGATGGTAAGAACTCCTGCATATATAACGATATATAGATTAGACTGTCGCACGTTGTAATCTCCGTTTTTTATTAGCACTAACTACAAAATAATCAATCAGCGGCGCGAACACATTCATCAGTAAAATGGCCAGCATGATACCTTCCGGATACGCCGGATTAAATACCCGGATAAGCACGGTAAATATACCTATTAGAAGACCATAGAACCATTTTCCCGTCTCCGTTTGCGCTGCGGTAACCGGATCTGTCGCCATGAACACCGCACCGAACGCCAGTCCACCTATCACAAAATGATAATGAGCCGGCATCTGCATAAATGGATTGGTTCCCACCAGATTAAGGAAAAGGCCCATACCATAGGCTCCGGCAAAGACACTTACTATTATCTTCCAGCTTCCAACACCAGTTACAATCAAAATAAATGCTCCAACCAAACACATCAACGTCGATGTTTCTCCAATAGATCCCGGAATAAACCCAATGAACAAGTTCCATAGGCTATAAATATTGTCAGCCCATCCTTGGCCAAACGAATTAAAAGCAGCTACTGCATTTTCTCCGGAGGTAACGGCATCCCCGGCAACTGCTAACGGTGTGGCCCCTGAATATCCCTCCACGGTCTTCGCTCCTTCCGGAATATATGTCCAAACTTCTCCGGCCATTCTGACGGGATAGGCAAAGTAGAGAAATGCTCTGGCTGTCAAAGCAACGTTCACTACATTCATACCGGTTCCGCCAAAAGCTTCCTTTCCGATAATTACCGCGAAAATGGTCGCCACTGCAACCTGCCACAACGGTATATCCGGAGGCATAACTAGAGGAATTAGCATCCCGGTTACTAGAAATCCTTCATTGACAGGGTGCCTGCGGAACGTCGCGAAAGTAAATTCGACTGCTAAACCCGTCGCATATGACACTACGATGATGGGGACCACCTGAACGATACCAACCCAAACTTTTTCTCCGAACCCTGCTGTTTGCCCTAATGCCAGAAAGTGCTGGTGACCCACGTTGTAGATGCCAAACAAGAGGCAAGGCACCATCGCCAGGATTACCGTCATCATGAGTCGCTTCATATCCACAGCGTCACGGATCTGTGCACCTTTCACACCGGCGGTAGTATTGGGGACAAAAGCAAATGTCTCCATCGCTTCGAAGACATAATAGTATTTCTCCCACTTCCCCCCTTTTTCGAAGTCGTGTTTTACTTTGTCCAGTGTATTTCGCAAAAACTTCATATACAAATCAGCTCTTAAGCATTAAGTCGATTCCTTCGCGCAGAATGCTCTGCACTTCGTGTTTAGAGACGTCTACAAATTCACATAACGCAAGGTCCTCCTCGATCACTTCGTAAATACCCAGCGCTTCCATCTCATCGTAATCCTCAGCGATAATTGCCTTCAAAAGGTGTGTCGGCAGGATATCGATCGGAGTTACCTTCTCAAAAACGCCAGTCTGTACGAACGCCCGTGGCTCTCCCTTTGTATTACTATCGAGGACGAATTCCTTTTTATAGTTCAGGAAGGAAAGCAAGCCCCACGCGCGGCTGAAGCTGAGCTTGTCGGTTGAAGGTGTGATCCAGCCCAGAAACTCATGATGGTCTCCTTCGGGAATTACCGTAACAAGCTGATCATAGAATCCAATATGGTCTTCCTTTCCAATACGGGTTCCTGTGAGGACATTCCCTGAAATGACCCTTACATGATCCTGCTTGAGGTTGTTATGCAGCATCTTCTTCACAGAACCTCCTGTATAGGTCTTGTAGTATTGTGGATCCTTTACTTCTGAACCTGCCAGCGCAATCATCTTAGACGCATCGTAAACACCGTTGAGAAAAAGCTTGCCGATCTGGATAACTCCGTATGGACTAATGGTCCAAACTGCATCGCTCTTTCCGATTGGATCGATGTGATGGATTTGTATTCCTACACAACCCGATGGGTGCGGGCCCGAAAACTTATTCAGCTCAACACCCTTTACCTGGGAAAATACTGTGCTGATCTCCCGCGCTGAGTGCACGTTCAAGTGTACAGGGCCCACTGTGAATTTCTTGAGTATATCCACGCCAACCTGGAAGAATTGCTCCTGGCCCTTATAAATGAAGTTGTAATCCGGCGCAAGTGGGTGTGAATCGAAACCAGAGATAAAAATTGATTTCGGTTTTTCAGCAGGATCCGCCACCAACCCGAAAGGCCGCTGAACAAGATTGAGCCACACTCCGCTGCTAAGCAGTTGCTCCTGAGCCTTATCGCGCCCAAGATTGGTAATTTCGGAAACGGAATATTTTGGGAACGATTGATAATCAATGGATTTGTCCGCAAGGATCTTTACTTCCAGGAGCCTTCGCTTTTCTCCTCTTTTGACCTCAACAACCTCACCACTTACCGGTGAAGTAAATACGATCTTTTCGTTTTTCTTGTCGTGAAAAAGCGGTGAGCCTGCTTTTACCGTATCCCCTTCTGCAACAAGCATCTTCGGCATGAATATACCTTGAAAATCAGAGGGCTTAATAGCGAAAGTTTCAGGGTGGTCGGTAGGCGCAATCTTCAAAGCGGCTTTCCCTGCGAGGTTAATGTCAAAGCCCTTCTTCAGTTGAATAAATTTGCCCATTTTACGTTTGGCGGTCTGTTAGGAAACGGGGCAAAATTAGTATTTTTTCCCACATGCAATAGGGATCCCGGCCATAAATGGAATAACCGAAAGACACTATTTTACCGCTGGGTTTTTTGTCGAAATTGTGGCTAAAAGACCGTCCTAACGGGGCGATACTATCTTTGATAGCGCCATTCGAACCACTTCGTCCACCTGCTCTTCAAAAGTGATGTGCGTTGTGTCCATCATAACGGCATCCTCCGCCTGTTTCAGCGGACTTTCGGACCTAG
>DASVBA010000880.1:0-3622 GCA_036376095.1 Chryseolinea sp. | reverse complement strand
CATGTGAATAAAGTCGTCGTTTTAGTTTAATCTCCGGTTGGTTGAATTGCACTTGTCTCGACCATCAGCATGACCGTGCGCTTCGGAGCACGAGGTCTGTGCATTACACCCTTTGAAATGGTCACGCCTTGATTTGGATTTAGCTCAATTGTCTGGTGCTCTAAATCAATCAACAGTTGTCCCTCAAGAACAAAAAAGAATTCATCATCATTATCGTGCTTGTGCCAATGATATTCACCTTCAACGATTCCAAGTCGCACCACACTTTCGTTAACTTTTGTCAGGGTCTGGTTGAACCACTTGTCTTTGCAATCTCTTACCAGTTGGGGGATGTCCATTCGCTGCAAATGATCGTATTTGATGTCGAGTTTTGTGACGTAATCAAACTGCTTTTCCATATCTATTGCTTTTTCTAAAGTTACTGAATTGTCCGATCCAATCGCTTCATGCAAGTGATGGTGCCTGATTATTTACCGCGTGGACTTGGGCGGCCGCGCAGGGTTTCGCAGGACTTACCCCGAAGTGTTTTTATAATCATTGAAACTCAGCGTTCCCGGCGCCTCCTGCGGTGAAACAGTGGACGATGAACAACCTACGAATCTCTCAACCGCCCTGGATTAAAGTACCCTTTAGGGGATTCAGGGGTTTTCGCACCCATACCCACGATTAACGGATAACGTTTAACGTGGAACGACTTGCTGCTCGAAGTAGTACACTCCATTCTTATTGCCGATCACAAAATCGAGCCTCCCGTCTTTATTCATATCGACGGCTTCGAATTGGATACCTACTCCCGAGTTGTCATCAATAGTATGGCGAACCCAGACAGGCTTTTGTTTTCCGTCTTTCAGCAATTCGAACCAATACACCATTGCAGGGTCTTGTCCGCCTGGCCCATGCCCCTGGTGGGAATAGAACCTTTTGCCGGTGATCAGATCGGGCAGTCCATCGTTGTTGACGTCCTCGAGCTCTATACTATGGAGTTCCGAAAATGTACTATCGATCACATGCCGGACGAAAGCTACGTTCTGATTCTTGTCTTTCACTTGTTCATGCCACCATAGCCCGTAATCGTGGGCAGAACCGGAAACAACATCCGTATCTCCGTCGCTGTCAAAATCATAGGTCAGCATCTGAGAACAAGGGTATCCGAGATTTGCCTCATGAAATTTCCAGGGAGCGGTCTTCATATCCTTCGGACCTTCCCACCATCCTCCAAGAACAATCACGTCCTTAATTCCATCGGAGTTGATGTCGCCCCAGCCAAGTCCGTGTGCAAACATACCAGTAGCCTTCGAGTTAGGCTCGCTGATCGCATTACGCTTCCAGGTAACTTTTTTCGCTTTCACAGTACTTGACCACCAGTTCATCTGACCCGTTTTATTATTGCTGAAAACCAAGTCCTGCTTTCCATTGCTGTCGATATCAGCCATGAAAGGTGATTCATTGGAAGCGACCGAATCAATAAGACTTCGTTTCCATAACGCTTCAACGCCGGCTGGATTTTCCAACCAGTAAACTTCCTTTCCCGGGAAATCAAACAAGATCAGGTCAAGCCATCCATCTTCATTTACATCCATCATAAAATTCAGGAAGGAGTCGCTATATCCTTTTGTATAGTCAAATCGTTTTGGTTTCCAGATGTCGTGCACCTTCCAATCCGGCGCCTCGAACCAGCGCGCTCCCGCGATGATATCTGTTTTTCCGTCTTTGTTTACGTCGCCTACTGTTGCTGCTTCTGTGTAGAACTCGTCCCAGAGGTGGATTTTCTTGAACGCAACTTCGCTGCCGGGGGTCTGCGCGATGGAGGTATGGCAGCCGAGTGCTGTTATGATGAAAAGGAATTTGATGGAGCGCATATGGATCGGGTTAGGAAATAGGGGATAAGGAAATAAGGAAATAGGGAAATAAGGAAAGCCCAATAAACTTTCCACAAAATAATATTGCCCCCTGAAGGGGGGTCGGGGGGTCGGGCCTCATAAAGTCAAAAGATAATTCACAAGAGAATGAAAATCACTTTCCTTAATCGTAGTGCTGAACGAATCAGGCATAAGCGTATACTTCGACAGCTTCTGTTCTGCGATGTCCTTTTTTTGCAAAGTGAATTCTTTGCCGGTTATGTCGGCGAATACGCGAGCCTCTCCTTCGTCCCGCCGGAATAAGCCCATTCTGATGGTTCCATCTTTTAAGGTGATTGTGTAGTTCTGGAAAGCGCGCGAGATATTTCTATTGGGATCAAGGATCTTTTCCATAAGTCCTCGTGAACCGGTCTTACCAATGCCATCTAACTGTGGGCCTACTCCAAGCTGACCGCCAGTCTTATGACACAAGGCGCAGTTCTGGTCAAATACCATACGGCCTGAGTCAAGGCTTAGTTTGGATTTGTCGAGAAATTCAAATGCTGCAAGGCGTTTATCGATCAGCTGTTGTCTTTCTTCACTAACCGGACTGAGGTCGGCAGTTAAGTCAGTAAATTCCTTCTGCTGTTTTGGTGTGGCCTTGGCGTTAAGTTGTTCCTCGGCGCGAGGACTGATCAACACCCTTGGTAATATTTCCCCGCGACGAACTTTTTGAAAGACGATATCTTTGCCTTCGGATGATCCAGCCAACGCAACCACTACCGCCTGCTGAACATCGGGCGGGATCGTCTTCAAATCACCCAATGCTTTATTGATCGATTTTCCTGGGAACTCGCCCAAAACTCCCGTTATTCTTCTCTGGAATTCCCTGATCGAATCTTTTTCGATGATGTAAGCACCGAGGGAGGCATTATTCTGGTCGATCTTCATCAGCGATCGTAGTGCAGCTTCGCGCATCGACCATCCGATCCGGGGGCCTTCATCAAGGAACCCTTTTAGTGTCGGCGCTAGGGACTGAACTTTAAAATCACCGGCAATATCTATAGCCGTGCGTTGATTCCGGAATTTTTCCTCTGAATTTGCTGTGTCTGTGGGTGGATATCTGGTTAACAAACCTTTGGCAATTTGAGGAGCGTATTCGTCAAACACTTTCAGGTTGGCATTGTCGGAACGTTGCGCGAGACCCTCACGAAGTCCTCTATATATAAGTGCCTGCAGGTTGATGTTATCTTTACTATTGTCGAAAGATCTGGCTACCATCATACTCAACTCATTCAGCGGCGTAAAACGCGCGATCTGCGTGTAGGCGGCCGGTATGCGCTCGTCCGGAAGTTTTCCGTTTGTCATATATTGAGAAAGGAATTTAGCCGATGCCGCCAACGGCACGTCTACCATTACAGCCGCCAGATAACCGGCATCCTGTTCTTCCCAGGTTTTGGCCACCACTTCGCTGAGTACCTTTTCATTGCGAAGAATATTCCGCATGCTAAGACGTGCGGTGTAAAATAAATGATTGTCAAATGCCGGATCCGTGTTCCTCAATACGCCCAGCGCCGTTTCCAGCGCCTTCACGCTGGGATTCTTCGCCAACAGTTCCACGGCAGCACGTTGCACGTGTGGACTTTTATCCTGTGTTGCAGAGGTTATTAGTTGATCATACGATGGATCGGGCTTGCGTTCAAGGAGGATCCTGAGGCCATGTAATCTTACCAGGCTGTCACTGTGCGTGATGGCAGTTTTCAGAAGCTCATCAGAGAGGCCAT
>DASVBA010000879.1:0-4126 GCA_036376095.1 Chryseolinea sp. | reverse complement strand
CCAACCAGCTTATTTCGGCATACCCGAGTTTTTTCGACAATTCCTTGAATAACATAACACCGACGCTTCCCAGGTAACCAAATGAGTCAGCGATGTAAATGAGGAAGCCTACTGTTCCAACATAACTGAATGCGGCAAGGAGGCGATCAAAGAAAATACTATTGAACGGTACGTACCCCAGATATAATCCCAAGCCTATAAAGATCATCCAGGCGGTAGGCCCTATGACCTGTTGTTGAAAGAGAAAAGTACTTACTCCGACCAATATCATTCCAAACAAGATGATAACATGATTGATCATCAGGGCAAGCTTGTTGTTTTTGATGACCATCAGACTACCCATTACGACGAGCACGATGATGGTTACGGGAATTTCAGTAGTAGTGAAGATCTCAGGGGAATTGCCGTACCCCAGCGACTTCCACACGTCTGCTGAAAAGTTATCGCGGAAATCCCGGAAAATCGTGAGCAGCATATACGCCAGAGTAAATAAGACAATTCCCGGCCAGAAAGTGTTAACGAACATTTTTCGTTCGTCAGCATTCATCGGTTGTCTTCTCGTCCGCAGTGCCTCATCCGTGACACTAGGAGGCGGAAGCTTGTCAAGCAACCAGATAAAGATCAATAGCGGCCCCACAAAAACGCAGCTGGTGACAAAGGGCATCCAGGTTTCAGACACTCCCCAATCTCTCATGATAAATCCGCCAACTGATTTTGCGAAACCTGCCGAGAAAATAAAACTGACAGATAAGCCGGCACCTAACACTTCCGTGTATCGCCTTCCCTCGAGATAGCCAAAAACCATTCCCCACACCAAACCCAACGGGAAGCCATTAGTAAAAAGAAAGATTATATTGTAAGGACGGGGCACAAGCGCGAATAGCAACCAGGAGACTCCAGCAACTGAGACCGTAATAAGAATTCCAAAAGACCGCGACTTTGCCTTCAGCTCGGAGATAACCTTTATACCAGCAAATTTGGAACACGCGTAACCTATAGTCTGAAAAATCACAAGCCATACCTTGTAGTCGACCCCCGCATAGCTGATGTCGTCAAACGTTGCAACTGAAAATGTCTTGCGGAAAGCATAGACACACGTGTAGAGGCAGAAGGCCATAGTTGTTGCATACAGCACAAACCAAAAACCACTCGTATTTTTTAACCAGCTGGTTATACGCGACTCAACGTTGGATACCATGTTTATTGAATGAGAATGCTGTCCATTTATTATCGTACAAAACGTTGATGGACGTATACCCGATATCCGTCAGCAGGGCCGCAGTTTCCGGAAATTGATTGATTATATCTGCCGGGTGATGAGCATCTGAACTGATGGTGATTGGCACTTTTCCGGCATGCATCAGTTCAAGTATCCATGGGCTCGGATAAGTTGTTGATGATTTCTTTTGATAGATCCCCCGGGTATTGACTTCCACTATAACCTTTTTTTCTGCGATCAAATCTATCGTTTTTTTAATCTCTTTCTTGTACCAGTCCTCATCTTCAGCAAAAAACTTCTGAGCGGGATTCTGGATCTTGATCTTGTCCAAGTGACCTACAATGGTAGGACAAGCGGTCTCGATCATCTCCCTTGTGAGTTCGAAATACCTTGTTACAGCGTTTCTGATGTCATTTTGAAATATCTTATCAAGACCATCCAAAAACACAACGTGCGTGCCATCAATTTCCCATGGAGTCCCGTCCGGGTACCGATCAACGAAATGAATGGACCCAATGGTATAGTCTACATCTTTTCCAAAATTATCTACGGAAACAATTCCAGGGATAAAATCCACTTCGAGCCCTTTGTACACTTCTAGTTCCGCAACAGAAGCTTTGAGTGCATCGATCGATTGAATGTAGCTGCCGAACTTCTCCGGTTTCATACACCACAGACAGGGAAAATTAACTGGTGCGTGGGAGGAGAATCCAATACTCAACATTCCAATCGACTTTGCCTCTTGAACATAATCGATCATTTCAGCTTTGCCATCACAATAATTAGAATGCATGTGAAAGTTCGACCACATAAGCTCAGGGAAAGTTCAGGCTTTAAAGTTGCAAGAAAATCACCAAAACACAACCTTAACAAAATCATTAAGGATAGTAACTTTATTCGCAGCAAGGCATCCTATTTTTGCGATCAGTCAAGTAATCTTTAAACAAATGGGTCGATCGGCAGACCTTGCAATCGCAGGTGCAGGCATCGTGGACTAGCGCATACTTACCTAGCGCTTCAAGAGGGATATAGACTTGTTCTGTTTGACCGCGATCAGTTTTGTGTGAGAGCAACAACCTTGGTAGAAGATAGACCAGGAACCGAGAACTGCGTTGGAAAGGCGCTACAGTTGCTGTGTGGGTGTGGGTTGGGGTGCGTTCACCGCAGAGTCGCAACGGCGCGAAGATTGAATTCAACTTAGCGGAAACTCAGCGTCTTAGCGTCTCTGCGGTTAACATGCCCACACTCACACTCACACTCACACTCACACTCACACCAAGCTCCACAAATCACGAAGATCGTCAAACCATCACAGTTGCGGCTAATGATTCTTTGGATTCGTACTTTACTTCCAGTACATGCTCAAGATCCGTAACCACGTTCATAAAGTTGATATAGGCGTCATACGGTGTATTATAATGGCTAAAGTATTTATGCACGTCTCCATCGTTCCAGTATTTTGTGCACATGTAATAGAAATGATCTGACGTTAATAGTCGTGCCCACGTATCCAGCATTTGTTTGTCGTCGGTTGCTTTTACCCTTTTTTCCAGTCCGTATATCCGCTCCATTGCATCATGCTGCAGGCTGTTGCCTAGCCATGCCGATAAATCCCGTTCAATATCCGCCCAAGAGCTCAGATGGTGAACATCGTATTCGCCACGGGTGGGATATCCCGCAATCACTTCCGAAGGTGTCTTGAAATTGAAGTCCGGATGTTTGAAGATCTCGTGTGGAAGATGTGACAGGAAGTTAAAAATTCCCGTCTCCGGCCATTGATGTTCTCCAAACGTTTCGTAGTCCATAAACAGGTTGATGGTTTCACCGTTTCCTGCTGTTTGATGTACCCAGTGCGCAAACCTGGGAGCCGTAAGTGGCCATTCTTTCCATTCTTTATTGGAGAACCGGAACGCTATGTCATCTGATAGTTTATAGTTCTTAAGCAGGGAAATGATTTTATTGTTGCGGGGAGGATTATATAAGAAATTGGGGCTTCTGAGGCCCAGTACATGATCCAATCCCTCGCAGGCTATGCCCTTGAAGCCGAGGCCTGAAACAAAATTGGCGATCTCATTATTATAAATGAGTTCTGTGTTCCTGAACACCGCCGGAGTCTGGTTGAAGAGTTCTTCGATCTTGTCCTTGTGTTTGCCGACCTGACGGATGAATTCCGGCTTTGAGTACAGGAAGCTAAGCGAGTGATAATATGTTTCAGATAAAAATTCCACGCAGCCCGTCGCGGCGAGATCCTGGAATGATCTAAGAACGTCTGGGCGGTACATTTCCATCTGCTCCAGTGCAGTTCCACTTATGGAATAGGCGATCCGGAACTTTCCCTTGTAACGTTTTATCAAGGAAAGCAAAGTCCTGTTGGCAACGAGATAGCATTTGTTTGACACACGTTCCAAGATCTCCCGGTTCTTGCGTTCGTCTTCGTAAGTATGTTCGTGGCCGATCTTGAAGCAGTCATAGTGTTTAAGCCTGAACGGCTGATGAACCTGAAAGTAGAAACAGATGGAGGGCATTTTCTTTTATTGGGTTAACAATTGCTGATAAACGTTGAATATTTTTTGGGCAGTATGGTCCCACGTCAATCCGTCGAGCTCAGCCTTAGCGCTTTCTGATAGTTGCTGATTCAGGGTACCATATTTTAATAGAGCATAGATATAGTTGGCGTATTTATCGGTGTCCCAAAAGTCGGCTTTTAACGAGGCCTTCATTACTTCCGCTGCTCCGGATTGGGTGGAGATAACGCTTGGCACGTTATGTTGCGCGGCTTCAAGTGCGGTCAGGCCAAATGGCTCTGAAATCGAGGGCATAAAATATACATCGGCCATGGAAAGAAGCTCGTCTACTTTTGCTTTAGAGAGGAAGCCGGCAAAGATGAACTTGCTTCCCAACTTTTTA
>DASVBA010000873.1:0-2830 GCA_036376095.1 Chryseolinea sp. | reverse complement strand
ATAGTAAGGTTCCCCTGGTTTGAAACGCGCCGAACCAAAAACGGTAACAGCCGGCCCAAGTCTACCTAACTTTCTGAATCCCATCTCAAACTCTTTCGTGATCCTTTTCAGGCGCGCTCTCTCTTTTTCTGCAGTCCTGGTCACACTGAGAAACTCTCGTTCATCCAGTGACGAATCATTTTGAGTGGGTGGAAGTTCGTAATTCAATTGAGCTTTTTTCCAATGAAGCTGCCATGCTTCTTCCCACTTTTTTGGTGAAATCTTTTTAGGAGGTTTCTTCATCGAGGACGATTTTTTTCCGGAAAACGGAGGGTAATAATGAAATAATGAACTGCTCTAAGCGGCCGCTTCTTTGACTACATGATCGGCATATAGCCACGCAAACTTACGGAGATGAAGATAATTCATTTTACCTTTCAACCCCAGCCGTTGAACCAGATCGTTTAATGCCTTTGTGAAAACGTCGTACGTATTTATCTTCTGCACATCAAGGGGCAACTTGTATTCCGCAATGTATCTTCTGTAAAAGTCCAGATACTGTTCGCTATAGATCGGATACACTTCTGGCAAATGAAAATTGCAGTAAACTGAAGCAAAATGAAGAAGATGATGCGTCTTCGCACCAACAGTGATAGTGGCTATTTCTTCGACAACAGCAAGATCATTCTTTTTCAGTCTTTCGTCGATATTCAAGCTCAGTATATGGCTGACTACATTCTCCAAAATTCCAAGATTTGATATCTCCGTATCGTTGACTGCGCTAACCTTAGTGCGAATGTCTTCGGCATTCTTGTTTTCATGCGTCTTTTTAAATAGCTCCAGGTTCTTAAGATCATTTACAAAATACATCTCCTGGCTTTCAAAGATATCCAGATATTTCTTGAGGGCACTTTCAAACTTGGTCATGTTATTCTAATTGGGTAATAGAGTTCTTTATGCTAAATATAAATCAATCCACTGACGACGAAAAATGACTTTCATCATATTTATGATACTAAAAGTATTATAATTTCGGCGGAAAATGCTGTCAAATTTTGCTTTGATACTACCTTAGGAGCTGATAGAAAACAGGTATGACTGAGTATCCAATTATCGTCTTCACGGCTTTTCTCATTTTGTGTTACGGGCTATTCTCCAGACTGGCTGAGCGATCGATCATAACAGCTCCGATGGTATTTGTTACGATTGGATTCCTTATCCATTTATTTTCGCTTGACTTGTTGAACGAGGGCGCAAAGGCCCCCTACGTTAAAATACTTGCGGAACTTACCTTGATGCTGGTGCTTTTTGTTGATGCCTCGACACTCAATCTTAAGAGACTGGTAAAGGAACGCCAATTACCGATACGCCTGCTGGGGATCGGTTTACCATTGACAATGGTTCTTGGAGCGTTGATAGCGATAGTGTTGTTTCCCGAGGAGAAAGTGTGGGTTTTAGTCCTAATGGCGCTGATCCTTTCCCCGACAGATGCCGCGCTTGGCCAAGCCGTTGTAACAAGCAAGGACGTGCCCGAAAAAATTCGCCAGACCATCAACGTAGAAAGCGGTCTGAATGATGGTATTGCGTTGCCACCAATCCTGATCTGCCTGGCAGTGCTTTCGGCAGACACTGAAAATGCATCAGCTACGTACTGGTTGACGTTTATTGCCAAACAATTCTTTTATGGGCCCGTGATTGGCGGTCTCGTAGGGTGGATCGGAGGCAGCCTGGTAGAAATGGCGTCGCGAAAGGACTGGATGAATCATACCTTTCAACAGCTCGCGTCAGTAGCGCTGGCTATACTTGCATTTTCGCTCGCTGAGTCCGTTCACGGAAACGGATTCATCGCAACTTATTTCGCCGGTATGCTGCTTGGGACAAAAACGGAATCGATTAGGGAACGAATCAGGGAATTTGGCGAAGCGGAAAGCCATGCCATGGTCTTGTTTATTTTTCTACTTCTGGGCGCGATCCTGGTCCCCATGTCCTTTCCGTACTGGAACATTAATGCGGTACTATATGCTCTCTTAAGCCTGACTGTTATTCGAATGTTGCCTGTTGCAGTTAGCCTTATCGGTACCGGATTGCCCAGACAAACGGTTTGGTTCATCGGGTGGTTTGGACCGAGAGGCATTGCTTCAGTATTGTACCTGCTGATGGCCGTATTGGAATTGGGAGTCGCGGGTTATGAAAAGATGGCGGCAATAATCACATTAACAATTCTAATGAGCATTTTCCTTCATGGCATCACTGCGGTTCCGTTTTCCAGGCTTTTTAAGAAAGAAGCAACCGATTAGTAGCCTGTGTTAATAGTGCCAATTGATCGGCAGCAGGTCATAAGCTATCACAGGGTGGGGCGGAAGTCCGCGAGGATAGACTATCAAAAAGAAACAAAAGCCATCGGGTACAAGTTGCTACTTCTTGTGTTTAACGGGCAACCGGATAAAGATGTGTTTTACAGCTGTTCGTATGTCGGATTCAATATCATTCTTGTGGGTGATCTCTTCCTCTGCCCAGCCTCTCCATAAAAGCTTTTTAGTTTTGGTGTCGTACATTTCAATGAACAACATTCCTTGTACGGTTTCGTGGGCAACGAATTGTCCGCCGGTAGCCATAGGGGTAAATCCTCCATAATAACCTGGACCTCCAAAACCAACTCCTACGGACACATAAGGATTCTGCGTATAGTCAGTACGTTCATCAACGCGGGTGTCAAAAAGAAATACTGCGTCCGGGTTTTCAGCGTCGAGTTTGAATCCTTTTTTTTCGAGCTCTGCATTTGCCAATTCAACAATCAATCCCGAGTAAATTTTATCATCTTTCCGCGAGTCATCGTCGGCATCGCCAGGTT
>DASVBA010000868.1:0-9142 GCA_036376095.1 Chryseolinea sp. | reverse complement strand
AGGAGTGAATTGCAGCTGACCGCCTCAGCAGGAGTGTCCATCAATAAGTTTATTGCAAAGATCGCTTCCGATATGAACAAGCCGGATGGGTTGACGTTTATCGGGCCTTCAAAAATACAGTCGTTCGTAGAAGGACTTGGTGTGGAAAAGTTCTTTGGCGTTGGCAAAGTGACAGCTGAAAAAATGAAAAGCATGGGATTGCACACCGGAGCCGATCTGAAAAAGCTTTCAGAGTCGGACCTTGTGAGACACTTTGGAAAGACCGGGAGATTTTATTACAACATTGTAAGGGGGATCGATGAACGCCAGGTTCAGCCTCATCGTGAAACGAAGTCGATCAGTGCTGAGGATACTTTTCCCTACGATCTTAAAGACCCTGATGAGATGTGTGACGCGGTTGATATTCTTTCGCAAATTGTATATGAAAGAATACGGCGTCATGGATTAAAATGCAGAACCGTTACGTTAAAGATCAAGTTTCATGACTTCAAGCAGATCACCAGAAGTCAATCCTTACCAGAACCTTTCGCCGACCTGGAAACAATCCGGACAACGGGGAGAAAGTTGTTGGACTCAACGGACCTTGAAGAGAAGAAAATACGATTGTTGGGAATAGGCGTTTCAAATTTCGAGGGACACGGGGAGGCCACCCTTGGGCAGCTCAGAATTGATTATTAGTACTCTCGTACGGTAGAATTCATTCGAGAGCAAAAGCGCTTCGATTTTCGCCAAAAACTGGATGCAAGAATGAGGAGCCTCTTGCATAACGATTGTTCATTCAAATTTACATTATTCGCCTGCCAAGACTTATCGGTTTGTAATAATTGAGAAAGCGTTTATCTTATAAATTATTCCATCCTAAAAGCCTATGACACCAGAAAAGAAAATCAATCGCAGAAAATTTATAGGATCAGCGACCGCAGCCTCGCTTGCGTTCACTATTGTCCCGCGCCACGTTCTTGGAGGTCCTTCTTTTATTCCTCCAAGCGATAAACTCACGATAGCTTATATCGGATGTGGTACGCAGGGACTGAGAGAAATGGTTGAGCTGATAGCAAACCCTAAAGTACAGATCGTTACCGTGTGCGATCCCAACAAAAGCAGTACCGATTACATTGACTGGTCTGCGGAAGGAATAAAAAATAGCGTACGCAAAGCTCTTGCTGACGACACATGGGGTAGGAACTTCGATGGCATCCCGGGAGGACGAGATGTAGCCCAGGATTTTGTTGATAAGTACTATTCGAAAGATAAGGCTGCAAAATTCAAGGGCTGTACTTCCTATATCGATTTTCGCGAGCTTTTGGAAAAGGAAAAAGATATCGATGCCTGCAAGATCATGACCCCAGATCATTTGCACGCAACGATTTCCATTGCCGCCATGAAAAAAGGAAAACATATTGTCATCCATAAGCCTATTGCCAACCGGATCTATGAGTCGAGGCTCACCATTGACACGGCCAAAAAGTCGGGGGTAAGCACACATTTGTTAGCGTGGAGTCAGCGCAGTGGTCTGGAGATGGCAAAACAATGGATAGCCGAAGGCGCGATCGGTACATTAAAGGAGATCCACAACTGGTCATACCGTCCCGTTTGGCAACAATGGACATCGAATCCAACAGATACTCCACCAATTCCCAAAGATTTCAATTGGGATCTCTGGTTAGGTCCGGTTCCGGAAAGACCATATCATCCCAATTACACGCACTGCGTCTTTCGAGGATGGTATGATTTCGGGGGCGGCAGTATAGCGGATATGGGACATTACAGCTTGTGGCCGCTTTTCCTTACACTGGGTGTAAATAGTCCAGCTTATAGTGCAGAAGCTTACGCAACAACTACCCGTACCGTTGTAAATCACGTCAGTAAGTCCGTTGAAAACAATGTTGCCTTTCCATATTCCTGCATCATTCGTTTTAAGTTTGCGGCACAGCCCACACTGCCAGCGTTTGATTTGTTCTGGTATGACGGCGGTATGAAACCTCCGACACCAGAGGAAATGGAAGTTGATGGAAAAGACCTTCCTCAGGAAGGAATGATGTTCGTAGGCGACAAAGGTAAGATCCTGGGGGGCTTCCGTTGCGAAAAACCAGTTCTGATTCCCGAAAGCCGGATGAAGAGCTACATGGCAGACCGGGTAGTGCCTGCCGAAGTTTCCGATCGTTCCGATGATACCTGGATCGATGCATTTAAAAACAAAAAGCAATCACCCGGCAGCTTCCTCTTAGCAGGCCCTATTTCCGAAACGATCAACCTTGGAGCAATTGCGCTACGTTCTCGCAAGAGGGTCGTATATGATGCAGCCGCCATGAAGATCACCAACGTCGCAGAAGCCAATCAGTACTTAACGCGTGAGTATCGCAAGGGATGGGAGCTTTAAACTATTCCGCCTGCGGGATTCAATTGCGATCGTATTGGGCAACGGGATGGTTGGTGCTGATTTTTCTGGCGGGATGCAATCCCTCTCGCAAAGGAGAAAGAGAGCTGATTAAACTTCCGGCCATGGCCTCCTCTGTTGAAGGCTTTATTTCCAGCCTTCACGTTGATTCAATCAACGGCATATATCCTGAGGCAACCGTTGCGGCGGTTTCGCCGGGATTGGTGAGAGTGACATTGCGATTTCAGCTCGAGGATTCCGTTTGCCAGGATGATTGGAAGGTAGCCATCAAACCGGCATTTAAGCCCACCTTTTTTTGGAGTCCGCATCTGTCGCCTACTGACAAAAATATTATTGCTCAGCATGTTTTCCGGGCGCCTGCATTAATTGTTGCGGACAATCAGAAACAACTTACGATCATGCCGGATCTTGACTTGCTTCGTACAAAACCGCCACTCAAGTGGTATATGGATCTGGACGCACTGGATAATACGCTCACCATCGGATTAAGTCGAAGCAAGGTTACTGAGCACGTTCTTTTCGAACGCGACTCCGGAATGTGTCTTCCTCCCTCATTTGAAGTTGGATTTTATATTATGACCGACACCGACAGTGCGAGTCTTGCAAATCCCTGGAGGCGTCCTCTTGCCTTTCAATGGGAATTATGGGGAGAGCCGCTGTTCAAACAGGGTGAACCTATAGAAGGAAGCCTGGAACCTTATGTGAAGCACACCTACAACTGGGCATTCAGAACGTGGAGCAGGAATGTCTGGCAAGAGTTTGAATTGGGAAAGAAAAAAGTTGGTGCGCCGGTCTTTATCGTTAACGTTACACAAAGTCCTAACTATACCGGTGACATCAATGAACGTGAGTTCCGGTCTATCTGGAATCAGGCGTGGTTTAGTTCACTGCGTTCTGCACAAGGTCTTTACCGTTACGCAAAAAGAACCAATGATACCGAACTGTTACAAAAGGCGATAATGACGAAGGAGCTGGCGTTGCTATTTCCTCAACGTAACGGATTGTTCCCAAGTGTTATTGCTACAGATATGGAGATGATCGAGGTGAACGGAAAAAAAGTTTCACGATCAAAGGGATGGGAGACCTATTACTTTGGAAATTCAAACAGAAATCCCCTTGAAAAATGGCGTTCAGCGGCAAAGGCACCGCTGCACATTCTCGATATGAGCTGGACGGCTTACCTGATGTTGACCTGGTACGACGAACTGGAAAAAGATGAGCGTCTCAAGGCTTATGCAAAGCGCTACGCGGAGAAACTGATCACGCTTCAAGATTCATCGGGGTTCTTTCCTGCGTGGTTGGACACGGAGACGTTGAAACCTCTTCCACATTTGCAGCAATCCCCTGAGACCTCCATGTCAGTTACATTTTTGCTCAAGATGTTCAAAGCGAGTGGCGAAAAGAAATACTTAGAGTCCGCTGAAAGAGCAATGAATGCTGTAATCGAGCATATCGTGCCCGTGAGCCGATGGGAAGATTTTGAGACCTACTGGTCTTGCAGTAGTGTTTTCGATTCGCTGTTGGGAAAGCGTATATCCCGTAATAACGCATTTAAGCAGAATACCTTTTCGATGTACTGGACGGCGGAGGCATTACTGAATTTTTACAACGAATCGAAGAATGAAAAATATCTCAGGACAGGGCAGCGTGTTCTGGATGAGCTGCTTATGTATCAGGCCGCGTGGCAGCCGCCTTTCATTCCCATCAACGCGTTGGGGGGATTCGGCGTAATGAATGCCGATGGCGAATGGAATGATTCGCGGCAAAGCTTATTTGCAGAGCTTATTGTTTTGTACGGCAAAGCGTTGAACAACGAAGAATACATTCAGCGCGGACTGGCGGCACTGCGCGCTTCCTTCGTGATGATGTATTGTCCCGAAAACCCGGAGACAAAGGCTCAATGGGAGAAAGTATATCCCTTCTTTAATGAAAGAGATTATGGCTTTATGATGGAGAACTATGGTCATGGCGGAGAAACGAACGATGAGGGACTTGGCATCGGTGAATTTACGATTTATGATTGGGGTAATGGTGCAGCGGCGGAAGCGTATAACAGGATGCTGGATCATTTTGGGGAAGGGATGGTGAATGGGAGCGGGGTTGCCAGGTAGCACACTCGGTGGATTAGGTAAAAGGTATAAGGTATATGGTATATGGGCGGCAAACTTTGGGACTGAGTTATGATATTCACGTTTCGGGCAAAAATATATAAGGTGGGTATTAATGCGTGTGTTGAGGTGCCTTGTAAGATTACCGATAGGATGAAGCCTGGACGAGGCTACATACCCGTGAAAGGCACTATCGGGCGCTATGCTTTCGAACAGACCTTAGTTCCTGTCAGGCATGGACCGTATAGGCTATACGTCAACGGGTTGATGCTAAAAGGATCTGACAGCAAAGTAGGGGACACCGCTAAATTCACCATTGCGCAAACGACCGCTAAACGGAAAGATGAGACCATGCCGGCAGCCTTGAGGAGTAAACTGGTGTACACGGGATTACTTGCTTCCTTCGAAGACCTGGTGCCGTCGAGGCAAAAAGAAATCGTTAGATACCTTAATTATCTCAAGACAGCTGAAGCGAAAAACAGAAATATTGACAAGGTGATCGGCTTTCTAAAAGACAACGGTTAATCGGGAAGAACTTTTATCATTATGTCTTTGTAAAGAACTTTGCTCTTGGGGTCGTGTCCTTGAAGGGCGACGGTGCCGGTAGTGATCTTTGCCGGATCTTTTTCGGTGTAATCATTGATAACCTTGCCGTTGACCATTACCGTGATCTTGTTTCCTTTCACAATGATATGCTGCGTAAACCACTCATTGTCTTTTGCGGGAGCTTCCCGGACATCTTGTAAAGCATAAACGCTGCCGGTCCGTCTCCAATCGGTGTGAGAATTGTTAACCTGGATCTCATAACCTTTTGATGGCCATCCTTCTTCCTGGAATGCGGTATGCACAAAGATCCCTGAATTGGATCCAGGCGTTGTCATCACACTTAACTTGAATTCAAAATTCTTAAAATCGTGATTCTTCAGCGGACCTTCATAAAATAAGTGTGCTCTTTCACCAAATACAACTATCGCGCCATCCGCTACAGAGAATGTTTGCGGATGTTCACTGACCTTCCAGCCATTGAGCGTCTTACCATCGAAGATGCTGACCCATTCCTCTGCCGGATGCGTCTTAAAACTCAATAATCCAACAAGCAATGTGGTTGACAGAAGATAAACTATATACTTTTTCATAATTGAAGATATTAACATCTAACCGTGCTAAATATACAGGTTAATTTTCATCCATCACATGTTTTGATCGAGCTGTTATGGAATTCATTATATTTCCGGTACGGCATCCAAATGCAATTCGATCACTAAATAACCTTTCGGAATATGAGATACATATTTTTCATGATCGCTGTAATTTCACTAATGACTTCAATTGCCTATTCACAATCAGCGGGCAAAAAAGAAAGCGTCATCATTGCGAAAGGCGCCACGGTAAATAAAGCTGGCGGGGGCTATAGTTTTACGGAAGGACCTGCTGTCGATCCGGAAGGGAATGTATTCTTCACCGACCAGCCAAACGACAAGATCCTGAAGTGGTCAGTTGACGGGACCATTTCTGTATTCATGGAAGGAGCGGGGAGATCCAACGGTCTGTATTTTGATAATGAAGGGAATCTTCTTTCCTGTGCGGATTTAAACAATGAGTTATGGCTGATCGACAAACAAAAAAAGGCAACGGTGCTTGTGAAGGACTTTGAAGGCAAGAAATTAAATGGGCCAAATGACCTTTGGGTCGATCCAAAAGGTGGCGTCTACTTTACTGACCCTTTCTACAAAAGAGAATACTGGTCAAGGACTGAAAAAGAAATCGAAAAAGAGAACGTCTATTACCTTTCTCCGGACAAAAAAACACTGACGGTAGCAGCCACGGACTTCGTAAGGCCAAATGGTATTGTCGGGAGCGGGAACGGCAAGACCTTGTATGTAGCCGATATCAACGCAAGGAAAACATATTCTTTCAGCATTAACGATGACGGCACGTTGACGGATCGAAAACTGTTTGCTGAAATGGGTTCTGATGGAATGACCACTGACAATAGGGGAAACGTTTACCTCACTGGCAAAGGTGTCACTGTATTCGACGCTTCCGGCAAACAAATCGAGCACATCACTATTGACGAACCATGGACTGCCAACGTCTGCTTTGGGGGTAAAGGACAAAAGACCCTTTTTGTGACCGCGTCTAAGTCTGTATACACGCTCAAAATGAAGGTCAAAGGGGTGAGGTAAGAGGTCACCTTAGATTGAGGTCCTGCTTTTTACGAAGTGTAATCAGCACATTGGACCACTTGCCCGTTGAACGCACCGTCGCATCAAAAAGCAAGTCACCACGCTTGCGGAACCGCCTGTTCATCGTGTCATGGACGACCCAAAGCCCATCGATCGATGGATCGCCGGCATTGAGATGTATAGTGTCGCCATAATGAATTTTTCCGCCCCATCTTTTAAGGAGATCACGACTTAGCGCCATCCACCGAATTGCGCCTGACCGAAGTTTGCTCTCGTTAATGCGCTGATTTGACGCGGTTACCAGGGGCGTCGCGTCGCATTGTCCTGCCACGGGATTGTAGACGGTTAGCACGTCCAGGGTGAGGGGTGGGAGTGAATGGTTTAAGGGCTTGATTGTGAGAGGTGTAGGGCTAATGGCTGTAGAGTTGCTGCAAAAAAACTGCAGGGCCAACATCACGATTCTTACCTTGTTCATGGAGGAGAGGGGTTTTATTTAACTCTCACTTCATGCAATGATGCGTCACCTGTAACCCTAGGCAATTAGTCGGAATTCAGGTATTTCCAACGGTTTCGGCTGGTCTTCCTGGAAAGCCCTCCCTATTTTCGTACCGCAACACTTAAGGCTGATTATCTCCAATAGCTTAAAGTAGGCGATCTTAAGATTCTCTTAACGGTTTGATTTGTAAGTTTTTATTTTCAGTTGCTTATATTTACCTTTAGATCACTATAACCGCGTACCAACATGAACCAGAGCATGTTAACGAACGAGATCATCTGCGATAACATTTTGAGAAGATTCGACGGAAATGTCAGCTTTACTCACACTGACATCCGCCACAGGACCTTCTATGAACACATCGATCCGGACTACACGATTGTTGAAGATCATATCAATTTTTTGCTGAGGGACCGGACGCTAAAGGAAACGCCGCAAGGTCTTTCACTGACCACCAAGGGGTGGTTCATTCTTACCAATGCTGACCGCGTCGGCTACGTAGCTCAGCGTATAGAAAACGTACGACGGGAACAGGTTGAGCGCGAAACACGAGCCTTATTCAGATGGACCACCGTTGTAGTGGGCTTCGTCCTAATGGGCTTGCTGACCTACAAAGTAATACACCCGGAATTATTCTGATCTGTTAGGGAAGTGCAAAGCTTATTATCGATCCTGCCGGGTCGGCCTCGCTTCCTGATACCGAAATAGCGATAAATTGTTTGCCGTTGCTCCAATAGGTGCAGGGTGTCGCGTTTGCAACTCCCGGCAAGTCTGTCTCCCAAAGGAGTCTTCCCGTATCCTTGTCAAACGCTCTGAACTTCTTATCACGGGTTCCTCCAATAAATATCAATCCTCCCGCTGTGACGATAGGCCCACCGTATCCTTCCATGCCTGTTATAGGTCCGCCTTTTTCCTGAAGTTCGGGGATGTTACCTACAGGCACTTTCCACGCGTAATCGCCCGTATTTAAGTTGATGGCATTCAGCGCTCCCCACGGTGGTTTGATGGCGGGTCTGCCCTCAAGGTCTCTAAAGTGGCTGAATGGGGTGACGTTTAGATACACTGCCGCGGTGTCATTTTTATTTTTGCTTTCCCTCGTAGCCAGCCGGTTTGCGTGTATCTCAAAAAGGTCTGCTTCCTTCTGGGACGGTCTTGCGTGTTGAAGGTCGAATAAAAATGCAATAATAGATTCCTCCTTGCCCTTCAACAACGAAGAGAATGCAGGCATCCTGCCGGTACCTTGCATAATTTTTGTCACAGCCGTTTCCTTGCTCATGCGACCGGAGATATCAACCAGTGATGGAAAGTTTGGGGGATCACCTTTTCTATCGCGGCCATGACAACTCGCACAGTGGTTCATATAGATGGCTTTGCCTTGAAAGTACGGCGCTTGTGTTGCCGTTTGTTCATTGGGTTTAACCTTCTGCAAGTGATCGATTTCCGGAGAATCACTTGACTTCACGTAAAGTATTCCCGTCTCGTGATCGAACGCCGCTCCGCCCCAATTGGAGCCGCCTCGCGTTCCGGGTATCATGAGCGTTCCTTTCGGATCGGGGGGAGTAAACAATCCTTCGTAACGGAGGGAGTTAAATTTTTTCACCAGTGAATCATGGGCCGCCGAAGAAAAATTGGAAAGGTCATCCACCGTCATATGCTGGCGCGCATAGGGCAACGGTTTCAAGGGAAAAGGCTGAGTTGGCCAGGCCTGCTCTCCCGGCACATAAGAAGGAGGTACGGGTCGTTCTTCTACTGGAAAGAGCGGCTTTCCGGTTTCGCGATCCAGTACAAAGAGAAATCCTGTTTTGGTAGTTTGGGCAACGGCGTCGATTTGTTTTCCGTCCCTGTTCACCGTCACGAGATTTGGTGGCGCGGGTAAGTCATAGTCCCAGAGGTCATGATGAACCGTTTGAAAGTGCCATATATATTTCCCGGTTCTTGCTTCCAATGCTACTAC
>DASVBA010000855.1:0-2364 GCA_036376095.1 Chryseolinea sp. | reverse complement strand
CAAGTGCTGTGACCAGCTCATTTCGCTTACGTGGATAAGACCTTCTACTCCAGGTTGCAATTCGAGGAATGCACCGTAGTCAGCAACGTTAACGATCCTGCCTTTAACTTTCGATCCAACCTGGATCTCAGCTGCCAACGCATCCCAAGGATGAGGAGTAAGCTGCTTCATACCCAGTGATATTCTTTTCTTGTCACCGTCGAAGTCAAGAACAACAACTTTAACCGTCTGATCAAGCTTGAGAACTTCTTCCGGATGGTTGATACGTCCCCAGCTGATATCGGTAATGTGAAGTAATCCATCTACACCACCAAGGTCGATGAATACACCGAAGTTGGTCATGTTTTTGATCACACCTTCCAGCACCTGACCTTTTTCAAGGTTGGTGAGTATAACTGCTTTCTGCTGCTCGAGATCTTTCTCGATAAGTACCTTATGAGATACAACTACGTTGTCGTTCGTGTAGTTGATCTTAACAACTTTTACTTCGATTGATTTATTAACATAGATGTCAAAATCACGGATGGGCTTCACGTCGATTTGTGAACCGGGAAGGAAAGCTTCGATTCCGAATACATCCACGATAAGACCACCTTTCGTTCTGCGTTTCACAAAACCTTCTACGACCTGATCTTTGTCGAGGGCAGTTTGCACATATTCCCACCCTTTAACCAGCTTCGCTTTTCTGCGGCTCAAAACCAATTGACCCATTGCGTTTTCACGCTCTTCGATGAAAAGGTCAACAACATCGCCGATCTTCAGGTTAGTCATCTCTTTGAATTCGGCAAGCGGCACAAGACCGTCGGACTTGAATCCAATATTGAGGATAACGTCGCGTTCGTTTATTCCGACCACTGTTCCTTTTACAACCTCACCGGTATCTACAGAAGTAACCGTGCCGGAATACATCTTCTCCATTTCAGCACGCTTGTCTTTGGAGTATCCTTCGCCAAAGCCTTTTGAATCGAATGCTTCAAAGTCAAATTCACCAGGAATCTGCTTTTCGTATTTGGCTTTTTTGAGTTCTGAAACCGGAATGGCTTCAGTGTGGATTTCTTCTTTTTGGAGAGATTTGATCTCTGCTAACGGATCATCCTCGTCGATTTCGATTTTCCCCTCCTTTTGCTTCTTAACCACAGGTTTCGCTTCTTCAACAGGAGCGGCTTTTCTAGGTCTTTCGCCTGGCTTTGAAACTTTTGCCATAAAAACGCCCTTTTTACATGCAACAGGCGGGCGACTGCTGCAAATTGGTTTACGATAACTTCCTGAAAATCATCAGAAAGCCCCGATACTTATCGGGGCTGCAAATGTAGGAAAATACCCTCTGACCGCCTTAAACGGGAAGAAGATTTTCAAGAAAATAGGACTGAAACCGCTTTTGGGGCGATTTAGGAGCTGCTCAACCCTCGGCAGAGCAGGCTCGACCAATGCGAATTTCTAACCCTTCCACAAGAAAGAGGCAAGTCGCTTAAAGGGGATTTTTAACGGAAGGGTAGCCGGCGGTATTGATTGTTGGGTGTTCTTGGCCGCAAGACAATCGTCAGTACCGCTAGATAGTCGCGTCCGAGAACACTCCCGTCGGGCGGGCAACACTCAATATATAAATAATCAACAATCAACACTCAGGTGGAGCTGGCTGTTGATTTAATAGCAATGAGGGGATTTAAGGGGTATTACTCAGGAATATCCTCAAATTTTAGAGTTCCTTCGGCATACGCCATCAGCACCCGTTGAAACATGAGTGTAAAAGTTGCCGTTGCAAAATCGCCTTGTGCTCTTACGTACGCCGCATTAACGGTTGCTAGCTGAACAATATTTGAGACTCCGAGGTCATACCTCTCCTTTTCGGTCTGGTACGATAGCTCCGCCGCCTTCACCCCAGCCTGTGCTGACGTAAATGCAGTCTTCGCATCAGTAAAATTCTGATATGCTCGTTGTACATCACTCTTCACAACAACTTCGGTATTTTGTCGTCTTATTGACGCGTTCTTGTACGCAACTCTTGCAAGCGCTGCTTGTGACTTGTACTGCCAGGCGTTCCATATCGGCACCGATACTGTGAAACCATAACTTAACCGTGTATTGTCATTGTAAAACTGATCGCCGAAGGACCTATTTTCTTCTCCCTGGACGTAGTTATACCGTGAACCATAATTTGCTCCTGCAAAGATATTAGGATAGTAACGCCCCTTTGAAGCAGAAAAACTGTGATGAAAAGCCTTTTCCGCATAAGTAGCCTGCTTCAGGTCGCTTCTTCGTTCCAAGGCAATTGCATGCATGTTTTCCAATGTCGTCGTGTCGGCAAATGCTTTGTTTATATCCCAATTAACTTCTACGACCTCAAACGAAGAGGGGTCAGCGCCA
>DASVBA010000842.1:0-4221 GCA_036376095.1 Chryseolinea sp. | reverse complement strand
TTAAGTATTTCATGACAGTCTTTTTTTAGTGTGAATAGTTTAATTGTACCGGGGGCTCAGAAGTCAACACACAAAAAATCGTGCCATGCCGTCTGATTAAATCGTAGGAAACAAGGGGATTAAAAAAAAGCTCAGGGAACTTTTGGTCCCCCGAGCTCAAACACACGTCTAAAAAAATCCTTCGGTGTTCTTCTGTTTTTAAATGTCGACCCTGAACATCATCAGTTTACGAGAACTTCTGCGCTCAACACGTTGGTATTTCCAGCCGGGGGAGTTGTGTAACCTCTTACAAGGATTGTGTAAAACCATCCCTCCTGAAGTTCGACTCCGGGTACTTGGAGCTTCGTTTCGCTGTTACTAGAACCGATAACCTCGAAATCGAAGGTATTCGCATCTACTTCGAAAAAATCTGTCGCTTCTTTGAACGATTTCTCTTCAGTCAATGCCACCGATTCGCTTTTGACCTTCAGTAGAACAGCCTCTCCATCTGGGGAAAGGTTAACGAAACGAACTTTAGCTTTACCTGACTCAGGGGCTTCCGAATTGTCATTGAGGATCAGCAAACCTGCATTTGTGAATTCATCAACAAGAAAAATTGAATAGGCTTTTTCATCCTCCAGCGTTATCGTGGTGTCCACTACGATATTGTTTGCTCCGAACGGCCCGAGCTTAAGGTTCCGATCACCGGTATAGAATCTCAGATATCCGGTGTGATCACTGTATTGAAATGGGTAAGTATTGATCTGCCGATTGTCAACCACGATATCCAGGTCGGGTGCATTGGGTGACGCATTGTACAACGAAACATAGGACACCGGAGAGGGCTGAACACTTTCGTCGCCGTCTGGGTCACAAGCCACAATAAATACAAGGGAAATGCATGCAAACAGCACTGACATTCCCGCACGAAACATCTTCTTCACCATCATTCTTTGTATTTTGTTTTAACTCTTCAACGAACAGTTGAACGGTTCAGTATAGTTCCATCTTTCAAATTTGTTGGTGAAATTTATTTCAAGGCACAAAATGCGGGCCGCCGAAAGATTCTTTACACCGGTTGCCTTGTATGGGAACAAGTGTATCAGGACATCTTTTGCTTGTTGCAAGTATATTGTCACGTCTTCACCTGTGTTTTGTTGCCGCTCGCCCGATGAAGAGACCACGATCCGGTCAATTGGCCAGGAAAATTGGAGGTCACAATTTGTGACCTCCAATTTTTTGTAAATACATTTAAAGGCAAATCGATAGTTCCATGGCAAAAAGCATCACGTTACCCGACGAAGTGATCATTAACAAAATTTATTTGATCAGAGGACAAAAAGTAATGGTCGATAGAGACCTTGCAGAGCTCTATAGAGTTGACACAAAAGTTTTAAAACAAGCTGTAAGAAGGAATCGTGAGCGGTTTCCGAAAGATTTTATGTTCGAGATGAGCAAGAGGGAATTCAAATTTTGGAGAGCGGATAACATCAGGTCTGCAGAGGACAAACAAGGATTGCGTTATGCTCCTTTCTGTTTTACTGAGCAGGGCGTTACGATGCTGTCCTGTATTTTAAACAGCGCTACAGCGATAGAAGTAAACATCAAGGTGATAAGAATCTTTACAAAACTGCGCGAGATGGTTCTTACACATAAGGACATTTTAATAAAGATCAATAAAATTGAAAACGAGGTGGCTCAACACGATACTGAGATAAAGCTGATCTTTGACTACTTGAAAGAGCTACTGAATCCGAAAACAGAACCCATGCGTAAGATCGGGTTCAAGCACAAAAAAGAAGATTGATAAGAACCTGAAAGATTTGCTGTGGATCAGCCGGGCCAAGGAGTGGTTAAAGCCGGTGAGGGTGTCGCTTCGGATTTAGATCGGATTCCATGCCAATGAATTCAGCCATTGCCTTTTTATGGTTGTCAAGAAATTGAGATTGAACGTCGAAGGACACGCGCTCGGTCCATTATGTTTTCAGCTTTTGGAGGTCACAAATTGTGACCTCCAAAATCAATACACAAAAGAGAAACGACGACAAGGCATAGGAAAGGCATCGCGTTGGCGGATGAAGTAATAGTTGCAGAATTTAATTGATAATACAACACAAAGTAATGCTGGATATTGGCCTTGCCCACCTTCATCAGGTCGAGACCCGGAGAATTTGTCGCAGAAAAAAACTTAGCCCTTTAATGAACATGGGTATTGATGTTATTAAGTGTAGAAATAGCGTCCGTGCGATCCAGGTGAACATCCAGATCATTCACCTACACGGTAGGCTGAAAACGAAAAGGAGGGTAAAGCCGAGCTGAAAGGAAGCTATGCTTTTGAGGGGTTATATTACAAACGCTTGAAGGAAAGCTCGGAAAGCATGATGAAAACTTCAAAAGAGTTTTGACAAAGAGTTGTCAGATCAGTCCGCCAGGCTCAGCTACTGGTGGAAACGGCGGTGGATGTTGGTGCAGGTTTGTGATCAGATTTGCTGTTGACATAAACACGTGTGAATTCCGCTCCGAACAAAAGAATTAAGCCAGCATACGATACCCACAGCATGATGAGGATGATCGATCCTGCAGCTCCATAGGTTGATCCCGGATCACTCTGGCCCAGGTATAGACCAAGGGCGAACTTGGCAATTACAAACAAGATCGAAGTAAGGAAGGCTCCTGGCCACACATCACGCCATTTTATTTTCGCGTCAGGAAGAAATTTAAAGATTGCGGCGAACAGGAAAGTGACAACGGCTAACGACACGAGAATATCAAGCACACTGAAAACTATCGTCAATGACTCCGAAAAGTTGCTGGAGACCCACTCATTTACGGCACCTATTGCAGCAGAGATCACCAGTGAGACTAGTAACATAAACCCTACTGCGAGGATAAGTCCAAATGAAAATAGCCTGTCTTTGATGAGCTCAAGAATTTTTTGTTTCGTCTTAACTTTCGGTTTCACCTCCCAGATCTTGTTCAACATCTGCTGCAGCTGATAAAATACACCGGTTGCGCCGAAAAGGAGGGTGGCCACACCAAGGATGGACGCAATTACACTCCCTTTAGTCTCGCTCGCCTTGCCGATCATTGACTCGATATCTGATGCGGTATCGCCACCGACGACGTTTTGGATTTGTGTGGAGATATGCGTCGTCACCTGCTTCTTATCATAAAAATACCCCGCTACGGTAATCACGATCACCAATAAACCAGGTAAAGAAAAAATGGTGTAAAAAGCGATGACCGTACTATTGTTAAACGGTTCGCGATCGTTCCATCGTTTGAATGTTTCCTTTAACAAACTGAATAAGTTCTTAAAGAATGATTTTCCCGTTTCCATGTCTGTCGATTCTTTGGAAAATTAATATCAGCCAAAACCCTTCGTTCAATCCCTCTTTCCCATCCTGACGACGGCAAATAATATTAAAGCAATGAACAACACGACAATGAAGATGCCGGTGTAAACTCCGGCGTTGAAAATACCTCCGATGATCTCACAGCTTGTGAGAATAAACGCGGACAGAACCAACATGATGGCAATAATTGAATTTGTTCTCATTATGATTTCTTTGCTCTTCGAGAACAATTCCCAATTGGCGGGCCAACGTGTTGCTGCGTATATCGCTGATAATGGCGTATTGATTGGAAATAAAATTCCGCGTGGAGGATAAATTGAGCAAAATTTTCTACAACGCTTTTGTTTAAAGATCAAAGGTCCAGATGTTTCGCTCTCCTTCCAAAGCTCCACATCTGAACCAATGATGAGACCGTTACCTCGCACGACGCTGCACTGAATCCAAGCCGCTGCAAGTGCTCCAATCTCAGTATCAACCCCCAACTATTGAGGCTATACTACTACCTTGAGGCAACGATCACATCATACTTATGAACGGCCTTTTCCATGTTGGATATAAATGTCTTTCCGTCATTGGAGGGAATGATATGGTAGGTAACGCTTAAACGGGGAGTACTTATCTCTATCCAGAAATCTTTGTCGATCTTTCTGACATCGTATCTTTTTGCCATTCCTTTTGGAAAGGATCCTTTGATTTCATCGGTTAGAATAGTTCCCTCGTCGGTTATAAAGTTGACCGTTACACCGTCTTCAATCTGTAGTGCATGAACCAGTTTTAATACACCGGGTTTCTCTGTATTGAGAATTTTAATGCGGGACTCGTCGGGCTGTTGTGCCTTCACCTTGATCGCGGAAAACGCCGCCACCGCGATCATCATCATCACTAA
>DASVBA010000837.1:0-3175 GCA_036376095.1 Chryseolinea sp. | reverse complement strand
ATAGTGCTGATCTCGGCGGGAAAATTTTTGTGAATGACGGAGCTTTTGGCGTCCTGTCAGCCGCCAACCTTACCAAGGGCAAGGGCGGCCGTCCAGCAGATTATAGTGAATTGGATTTTGTGCGCGCACTGAAACACGGGTTAAGACAGGATGGTACGCCGCTAATTTTTATGCCAGCGCATGAATATACACTGTTGAGTGAAACCGACATGGGTGCAATCATTGCCTATTGTTCAAGTCTTCCAAAAGTTGACCGGGAACTACCAGAAGCAAACCTGGGCCCCTTGGCAAAGATCCTCGCTGATCTGGGAAAGCTGCCCTTGTTTCCTGCCGAGATGATCGACCACACGAGGAAATTGGTCAAGGAAGTGAAAGCTGAACTGTCCATAGAATATGGAAAATATCTTTCAACGTCCTGTCAGGGTTGTCATCGGGAAACCATGAAAGGTGGTGAACCCGTTGCCCCGGGATATCCGGTCGTAGCCGATATAACCTCCACGGGTAATCCTGGCAAATGGACGGACGAACAGTTCATCAATACCCTTCGCACAGGAGTTACCCCCGACGGGAAAGTGCTGAATCCGGAACAAATGCCTTGGCCGATGGCTAAAGAACTAACCGATCTTGAATTAAAAGCACTCCACTTATACCTCAATAGTTTATAAAACCCTTCTCCCGGGCGTCGTCTTAAGCAGGCGTCGTCCCGGGCCGTTTTACCTTCCGCCCTTCCCCCTGTAATTTTCTTTCTCTACCTTCGACCTATTCATAGAAAAAAAAGCCATTCTCTCTTGGTAATTGAGGAAGAAAGAAAATTCATTAGCCTAATCAATGAACATCAGGGTCTGATCCACAAGGTCTGTATCATGTATGAGAATGATCCCGATGTTCGGAATGATCTTTTTCAGGAGATCGTATTGCAGCTATGGAAGTCCCGTTCCTCCTTTCGGGGTGAAGCGAAGATCACCACGTGGATGTACAGGATCGCTTTAAATACCGCCATTTCAGGTTTTCGAAAGCAAACAAGGAACGTGAAGACGGAAGACCTGAAAGAATTGCATTTGAATATCTCCGATTCCTGGGGGGACGAACGCGAAGAAGATATTCAACGGCTTCGCTCTGCGATCCGCCAGTTGTCAGAAATTGAACGGGCAATGATCATGATGGCCCTGGAAGAAGTCCCCTATGAAGAGATAGCTGAGACGATAGGGATTACTCAGAATAATGTGAGAGTGCGTATGAACCGCATACGAGAAAAACTTAAAAAGCTCATGAGCAACTGACCATGGAACTTGAAGAATTAAAAAGCATCTGGAAAAATGCTGAGCCCTCCTTTCAGCCAAAGGGCGAGGAGGAGATTGCCAGCATGTTAAAAGGTAAGAGCATTTCCATTATCGATAAGTTGAAAAGAAGTGTGTGGTTTGAATTGGTCTTTACTGTTGCTGTAAGCATTGGACTACTCGTATATGCATTTGCATTCACTTCCGGCGCCGCAAAATGGTTGTCAATTTCATTTATCCTGATGTGCCTTGCTTTCACTTTCGTTTACGTGAAAAAGCTCATCCTTCTCAACCGTTTCAATCCGGCCAATGAAACTATCCGGGAAAATCTCGTATCCCTTATCAAAAGTGTGACAAGCTATTTGAATTTTTATAAACGGAGTTACACTGTCCTTTACCCCGTATATTTTTGCCTGGGGCTTTTATTTGCCCTCATAGAACGTGGTGCTGACGCTTTTCTTGAGAACCTGATGAGGCCACGGACAATATTATTCCTTTCCGTATTTGCGGGGCTTCTGTTTTTCCTCAGCACAAAGGTTGCCAACTGGTATCTCAAGAAGCTTTACGGAAATCATCTCGAAAAATTGAAGACCTTGTTAAGCGATATTCATGGGTAGAGGCTCGAACCTTCGCGTATTCTTTCTTGCAGTTGTATTGATTTATGCGTGGCCGTCGTCGGTGTTCCCTCAATCACCACAACCCGAAAATTCTGTTTTCTGGCAGGTTAGCGGAAAGGATCTCGCACAACCTTCTTATCTGTTTGGAACATTTCACCTTATGGGCGCCAGGTATGTTGATAGCCTGACTCACGTCATTGAAAAATTCGGCGAAAGCAAAACATTGGTTGGCGAACTATTACTCGACAGCACGATGACGGTCAAAATGATGGTAGCAGCCAGGCTACACGAGACCACCCTGGATAAACTTCTCGGGACCGAAGATTACGAGAAAACCGCAGCGTGGTTAAAAGAACTGTCCGGCTACGACCTTAAGATCTTCAACGGCATGAATCCGATGACTATTCAGATCTTTTTGATGACGATGCTACAACAAAAATATTATCCACTTGGTGGGTCCGCAGATGTTCCAATGGATATGTATTTGCAGCAACGTGGCAAGCAGGAAGGTAAAAAATTAGTTGGACTCGAATCGTTTGAAGTACAAGTGAACGCGTTGTTCAGTCAGTTCAGCATTCAACGCCAGGCGGAGATGTTGATCGAATTTGTGAATGAAAAGGAAAAGGCTAAAGAAGAATTATTATTGATGAACAAATCCTATCGCAACGGAGACCTTCGTAAGCTGGAAGAACTGATGGCGCTGCAAACCTATTCGGAAAATGAAGCAAAGGTTATGCTTGACGATAGAAACAAGAACTGGATGGGACAGCTGCCGTCGTTAATGAAAGAACAACAGACATTCATTGCGGTGGGGGCATTACACCTCAGCGGAAAGAATGGACTGATACACTTGCTTCGGGAAGCTGGATACACTGTCACCCCGTTGCATTCAAAGTAAGTGTTAGAAGCAATAGAGTATCAAACGCAATGCGGCTGTTCGGATGGAGATCCTTCGCAGTGGCGAAGCTTCTTTGTTTCGAGATATAAGAAAGATTTGAGCAAGCTGTATTCATCGTGCAAATCACAGCTCAGGACGCAGGCTCTCCGACAGCGCTACCGTAATTGCATGTAAATTGTCGGTCCCTACGAATCTTTGATTGATCTCTATTTCAATGCCAAGATATTGATCGTCGCCGAATTGCGTTCGCAGGTATGTGGTAAATCCGTCATCGACACCTTTGTATGGTTCATTGAACTCAATATTTATAGCCGGCAACGATCGGCTGAGCTTTGTTCGGTAATCCTCGCAGAATCTCTTTTCGTTCTTCCTTTGTGGGTCAA
>DASVBA010000836.1:0-6096 GCA_036376095.1 Chryseolinea sp. | reverse complement strand
ACGCTTCCCTTTTACAAAGGAACGCATGTTCCGTGGGGTGGAGTGCGGTATCCGCTCTGGTACGCTTTACAACATATAAGCACAGCCATAGGTCTCATTATAGTTTCTATTTGCATACTGTCAATGCGATCAGGACAAGTCCATAGCTCCTCCAGGCAAAAATTTCTGTATTGGTTCACGGTGATCATTATCGCAACGGTCATCACGTGGATTAGATTTGCGGTCCGACCACTTGGTTCCGATATTGGCAACCTGATTGTCAGCATTATCAGTGGATTGCTGTTAGCACTTGTGTGCTGTGGATTCATTAAATTTAGGCGCACCAAAATAGCTCAAGCAAGCCTCGATGGCTAAGAAGAATACGCAGTGGGTTCAAGTCGGAAAAAGGGAGCTGGAGCTTTCTAACCTCGATAAAGTTTTATTTCCCGATGATGGTATAGTCAAGGCACAGGTGATTGAATATTACCTGAAAATCGCTCCGACGCTGCTAAACTATGTAAAAGGTCGGGCGTTGACCCTGATCAGGTTTCCGGACGGCATCAACGGCGAAAGTTTCTATCAAAAGAACCGGCCCGATTGGGCACCAAGCTGGATAGAGTTTGTTACGCTGGGCAAGGAAAAGAAAGACTATATCCTTGCGACAGAACCGGCATTGCTGGTGTGGCTGGCAAATCTGGCATCTCTTGAAATCCACCAACTACATAGCCGAAAACCGGACTTCGATCGTCCTGATTACATGGTATTCGATCTCGATCCGCCTGAAGGCTATTCATTTCCGAAACTAATTCCCATAGCCAGAGAGTTAAAGACATTAATTGAGCGATACGGGTACACGCCTTTCGTAAAGACCACGGGAGGCAAGGGGTTGCACATCTGTTGCCCGATCGAAGCCAAATGGGATTTTCATGCCGTCTTTGAAGCGGCCCAGGATATCGCAAAACCGTTTGTGGAGGCCAATGCGGATTCGGTTACTCTTCAAATCAAAAAAGACGCGCGTAAGGGACGGGTGCTGGTCGATATTTTCCGGATCCGTTCCGGGCAAAGCATCGTGTCGCCGTATAGTTTGCGTGGTCGCAACAAAGCTCCGGTTTCAATGCCGTTGACGTGGGATGAACTTGAGAATGTAAAGAATCCCTCCGAGTTCAATATCACAACTGCTGTCGATAAAGTTTTGAACGATGGCGATGCATGGGAAGGCTTCGATGCATTTGCTGTTGCATTGCACACGCAACGTCCCAAGACAAGTGAAAAGAGAAAGAACAAAAATCCAGCAGGAACGAAACACAAATCGCCGGAACAACTGGAGACCTATGCGAAGAAACGTGACTTCAGCAAAACCCCGGAACCGACAGTCAAAGCCGTTGAAGAAGTCGGCAACCGTTTTGTAGTGCATCGTCATCACGCTTCGCGACTGCATTACGATCTAAGGCTTGAGCAACAGGGCGTGTTAAGATCTTGGGCAGTACCAAAAGGCCTTCCTCCATATCCGGGAGTGAAGAGGCTGGCCGTTCAAACTGAAGACCACCCCATTGAATATTTGATGTTTGACGGCAAGATTCCAAAAGGACAATATGGCGCAGGTGAAATGTGGATCTATGCTCTCGGAAAATTCCAGATCACAAAAGAGAAAAAGGATGGATTTTATTTTAAACTTAACAGCAAGGAAGTGACCGGTGAGTATCGTATCCACAAAATGAAAGACAAAGATTGGCTGTTGGAGAGGGTAGATGAGCCTCAGGTAAATTACCTGACACAGGAAATACAACCTATGCTTTCCGAAAATGCCAACCGTCCGCCGAAAAGCAACGATTACATTTATGAAGTGAAGTGGGATGGAATTCGCGCGCTGATCACCCTTGAAGATGAACAGATAAAAATCCGAACCCGGAATCAGAATGACGTGACTTTCCAATTCCCTGAATTGTTAATTGGATCTAAAGCATTCCGCGCCACGAATGGTCTTTTCGACGCCGAAATTGTTTGCCTCGATCCGGAAGGAAAGCCCGTTTTCAAGAGGGTGATCAACCGCCTGATGAACACGGGTGAAACCAACATTCAGAAGCTGTCAAAAAGTAATCCCGCCTACTGTTACATTTTCGACTGCCTCTATCTGGACGGTCGGTCTTTAGTTAACGAACCGTTGCTTAAACGCAAAGAGTGGCTTGCCGATGCCATTCGTGCCGACACACCCTACCGGGTAAGCGAACACATGGAGGACGGGGAATCACTTTTCGATGCGGCAAAATCGCACGTCCTCGAAGGTATCATGGCTAAGCGAAAAGACAGTAAGTATTTACCTGGTCGCCGTAGTGATTTCTGGATTAAGGTGAAGGTCCGACAGAGTGCAGAGTGTTTCATTATCGGTTATACGACGGGGAAGGGAAATCGTGGGCAAACATTCGGAGCATTGCAAGTTGCGGAAGATGTTGATGGAACGTTGGTGTACAGGGGAAAAGTCGGAACCGGTTTTGATGATAACACCATGAAAGAAATCCTTGCCGAACTTAAAAAAGTAAAAACAGTAAAAAAGCCATCCGTTGTCGGGAAATTAGTCGATGAAAAAATATCGGTATGGCTGGAGCCGCACACTAGGGCTGAAGTCAGCTATTCAAAAATTACTCCCGACAAAATGTTTCGCGAACCCGTCTTTATCCGATTACGGCCCGATCTGGACCTTTGATCTGCCATCAACGATGGACTAATAAACCATGGACTCATTTACATATCTCCTTCTTCATCTTTTCACTTACCGCCTGCCCCAGCTGCTCCGATCTTTTCAGATCTTCACAAGCTTCCGCAGTGAGTTTTAATTTTTGCTTGGCAATAGCCCGATTGTAATAGGCATAACCGTATTCAGGACTGAAAGTAAGGGCTACGGTATAATCTTCTATTGCATCCTGGTATTTGCCCTGTTTTAAAAGCACATTTCCGCGGTTGAGCCACGATTTTTCAAGTTTTTCATTTAACTGAAGGGCCTTGGTGTAATCGTCGTATGCACCCCGGAGGTCGTTCATCTTTTCCTTGGCAATTCCGCGGCTCATCCAAATTTCGGCATCCTTATCATTGATCTCCAACGCTTTATTATAATCCTCAAGGGCGCCTTTGTAATATCCACCTTCCATGCGCTGATACGCGCGTTCCAGGTAGGGATAGAGCATACTCGAATCACTTTCAATGGCCTTCTCAAGTTCATCTAATCCGGCGCTGTTGTCGCCGCTGGTACGTCTGAGTACGGCGAGATTGTGTAACGCAGCAGAATGCTCCGGATTCAGGGCCAGCGCTTGTTGGTAATCATTGACAGCGGTAGAATCCTTCATTCCTTCTTTCGCCATTCCACGGTTCACAAAATAGTCCGGTTCCTTGCTTTCGATCTGAATAGCCGAGTCCAGCCACACAATTGCCTGCTTAAAGTTTCCCAGTTTAGTTTCGTTCATGCCAAGGTGATTATATACTTGCGCCTTAATGCCGCTTTGTGCTGTAGTGATCTGATTCTTGCCGGTAGGAGACGGCGATCGACGGAAATAAATGGTGGTTGTTTCACCAGGCGAGATCTTGAGCAGCTTTAACAGATTTTCCTTTGATTGAGTAAACATTCCCAGCCGATATTGCAGCGTAGCCAGGCTATAAAGCGCTTCCGCATGGTCCGGCTTTAGCTCCAGGAAAATGTTATAATCGGTATGGGCGCCCTGGAGATCTTTTAATTGCTCACGGGTAGCGGCACGGGTGAAATAAGCGTCCGCATACCCTGGATTCTCCTGCAAACACCGGTTGAATAAGGCAAGTGCATCATTGTATTGGGCTTTGTTGAAAGCTTCTTCGCCTTGCTCATACAATTTCCTTGCATCGATTCGTTTTTCCTGTGCACCAGCTATGGCAGCACAAAACACAAGCGCTATGGTCCAGATGGATCTCATCAACTGGAAATTTAACGAAATAATCTTCTCCGAAGTGCAAACTCTTTACTGGAATTCGTGTTTAACTACGTATGGAAACCGCAAAAAAAACCTCCAGAAAGTCTGCGAATAAAATTTCAGCAGATAAGATCCAGTCGGCATATATCGAATACCTGCTTACCAACGGAAGGAGACCCGTTTCTGTATTCAAGTTTTGTTTGGACCTCGGTATTAAAGAGGATGATTTCTACGAACAGGCAGGTTCATTTGATGGTCTTGAACGGCAGATATGGAAGGGCTTCATTGAAGACACGATCGGCCGGTTAAATCGCGACGATTCGTTTAATTCGTTCGATACAAGAGAAAAGGTCCTTGCGTTTTACTATGCACTTTTTGAAAAGCTGAGACTTCACCGGAGCTATATTTTATTGCAATTAGAAAATTCCAGGAAACCGGAACTGGTACCTCAATACATAAAAGGCTTCAAGCTGGATTTTGAATCATTTCTTGCGTCTATTCTCAATGAAGGCAAGGCAAAGGGAGATGTAGCCAATCGACCTGTACTCGACAAAAGATACCCTCAACTGTTCTGGATTCATATGGGGTTCATCCTGTTGTTTTGGAAAGATGACAGCAGTCCTGGCTTTGAAAAGACAGACGCGGCCATCGAAAAATCAGTTAACCTGGCATTTGATCTTATTGGAAAGGGAGCTGTCGACACTGCCATTGATTTTGCGAAGTTCCTGTATCAGAACAAAACGAGATAGCACAAGTGAAAGAATACGACTACATTCCGATTACCAAAGTTCAGCGAGCATCTAAATTCATTACCACCGGCGCCAAGATTGGAACCAACTACTTAAAGCATTACGGCAAAAAACTCATTAATTCGGATGTAAGCCGGGACGAACTACATCTTGATAACGCAAATGACATCTACAATTCATTAAGTGAGCTGAAGGGTGGTGCACTTAAAGTTGCACAGATGCTTAGCATGGATAAGAATCTCCTGCCCACCGCCTATCAGCAAAAATTTGCTATGGCTCAGTACAGCGCTCCGCCATTGTCATATCCACTTGTAGTAAAAACCTTTCAGCAATATTTTAAAAAAAATCCTGAGCAACTCTTTGATTCGTTCACGCGCAAGGCTGTCAACGCTGCGTCAATGGGCCAGGTACACCAGGCGATCATTGGCAAGAAGAAATACGCCGTAAAGATCCAATATCCGGGAGTAGGCGATAGTGTAAAGTCAGATCTTGCAATGATCAAACCTATTGCTCTTACGATGTTCAAGCTCAATCCGGTGGAGTACGATGAATTTATTCAGGAAGTTGAATTCAGGATGCTGGAGGAAACAGATTATATCCTGGAGTTGAAACGTTCAATGGACCTTTCGCAAAAGACCCGTCACCTGAACAACATTGTATTCCCCCATTACTATCCGCAATATTCCTCACCAAAGGTGCTTACGATGGACTGGCTGGAGGGCAGGCCGTTAGGAGATGTGATAAGCAGTGGCATTACCAAGGAAGTCGGCAGCCGGCTGGGTCAGGCGATGTGGGATTTCTACCATTTCCAAATGCATACGTTAAAAGCTGTTCATGCTGACCCACATCCCGGAAATTTCATCATCACTGACGACTATAAGCTTGGTGTAATTGACTTTGGCTGTGTAAAGGAAATTCCTTCAGATTTCTATTCCGTCTACTTTCAACTGATGGACAAAGAGATGTTGTCAGACCCGAAACGGCAGCAGGAAATATTCAGCGAGCTAAGATTCATTTATGCCGAAGATTCTCCAAAGGAGAAGGAATTCTTCAAGTCGATATTTAAAACCCTGGTTGAGTTGTTGGGTCGGCCATTCCACACCAGGCAATTTGATTTTTCGAACAAAGATTACTTTGAAGAGCTTTATTCATTTGGTGAAAAGCTGTCGATGATGAAGGAGCTTAGAGAATCGAAAAAACCGCGTGGAGTGCGGGATGCGATTTATATCAATCGAACCTACTTTGGCTTGTACACAATACTTCATGAATTGAAGGCAACCATCAAGACCGTCTATTGATCACACGATGGCGGCCTCACGGTGGCAGTAGACGCAGGAAAACTGTACAGGAATTGTAACTCAGGCTTTAAAAAATCCTCATTCCCGGATTTTAAAACTGAAACATTTTCAATAAATTAGCAGCGCCTGGTTCATTTT
>DASVBA010000822.1:0-7755 GCA_036376095.1 Chryseolinea sp. | reverse complement strand
ATCTTTACATTATCCTGGTCGTGTTCATGCCCGTGGAACACAGCCCGAACATTTTTGTGCTTCTTGATCAGCTCAAAAAATGCAGGTGTTTCAATTCCATTCTTCGTCCACTTGGCTTGCGGAATATGTATAAAAATGAAGACGTTCTTTCTTTTGCTGTGCTTCTCGAGAGCAGTCTTCATCCATCCAAGATCCGGACTCAGGTACTCACCTTTCTCATTTGATGTAGTGGCAAACAAAAGACCGTTGTTGTTCAAAGCAACGTCGTGATTTACTGGCATGCCCCATATTTGATTCCAATACTCGTCACTTACCATATCATGGTTCCCTTTGGTCACATAGTATTTAACAGGAAGCTTGTCTAGAAAAGCCTTTGCCGGAACAAGAAAGTCTTTTCCATCATGAATGATATCGCCGTTGATAACACAAAAATCAAGAGGACTTCCGGAGTGGAAGGCTGAAGTGTGTTTTATCAAGCTCTCCTGAAACGAATCGAATTCTGTTCCTGCCTGGCCATAGTGACCATCTGAAGCAACGATAAAACGAAGCGTAGATTTTTTGCTTAGCGCTTCAGCCTCGGCGGAAGTTATGTTTAAAACCGATCCACCCCAAAGCAGTAATGAGGCAGACGAAATGTCTTTTATAAATTCTCTACGGGATATTTTCATGTTGCTCAATTTAACTAAAAGCTTCCAGCGTATCCTTTGCGTCTTTGCGTCTCAGCGGTGAACACACCCACACCCCCACCCACGCACTAACACTCGCACTCTCCCACACAGGGCTTACTTAATCCGCTCCAACTCTTTTCTAACATGCAGACCCGATTCATTCGGATCCGGATCAATTCCATTTTCTTTTGCGAGATAGAATGAAATCCAGTCTGTAAGGTGGATAAGGTAATAGTATTGTTCCAATAATGAAGCGCCTTCGCCGATGATATCAATGATAGGGTTTGATTTTTTTTCAAAGATCTCGCGGCAGATCTCCATTCTTTTCTCTACCCGCTCATGATCGTGATCGGAGTATAGATATATCGGTTGTAACAGGGGCATGAGATTTTCGGGGAAGCGCCATCCCGCGAGCTCGTTGTGATTCATCTCAGGGAATGTATTCACATGGGCGAGCTGCTTCGAATTTTCATTCAGTTGTTGCTGAAACCGAAGGGCCATAGCGTGAAGACGGTTGTCACAATATATTACAGGTAACTTGCCTTTCAATTTTTTTGCGATCAGCTCGGCTTCGGATTGTATTCCTTTTTCGCCACGATCCAGGAACTCGATGGCATTTTCTGTCTCTTTAATAAATGCAGCGCCGATAAGGTTAGTGTGATATAAAATGTGCAGAAGTGCATTCATGTTATAAGCTAACATTGCTCGGGGACTGTCAGAACCGGTAGGAAGTTGTATATAATAAAGGTTGTACTCTTTGCATATCTCGAGAAGCTTTCCACCAGACGCAACAGCAATAACCTGCGCTCGCTTTAGTAACGCTTTGTTCAATGCGGCCACCGTTTCCTCTGCGTTGCCGCTATAAGAGCAGGCTATAAATAATGTATGGGGGTTGACGAACTGGGGGATGTTATATCCTTTGGATACCGTGACAGGGATAGGAATCCTTCCAAAGGTCAGAGACTCTACAAGGTTTGCGCTTATACCTGATGCGCCCATCCCCGCTATAACGACATTCCTTATGTCGCTGCCGGGACGTTGAAGATCCACCGATTGTCCAATCTTCAATGCGTCTGCTAATTGTCTGGTAAAATTGTCGATGTATTTTTTTGTGGAGGACATGACGTAGCTACATTGAACATCAAAGGTAAAACATTGTTGTGAGCGATAAAATTAAAACCGGCAACTACGGTGAAAATCTTGCCGCGGAATATTTAATAGGTAAAGGCTTCGAAATAGTTGCCAGGAACTACCGCTATAGAAAGTGCGAGATTGATATCATCGCCCGTAAGGAAAACTGGACAATTTTTGTGGAAGTAAAGACTCGCGCTTACTCCTATTATGGCCATCCGGAGGAGTTTGTAGATGCACAGCAAGCAAGGCGGATCTTTGACGCTGCTGAAGAATTCATTTACACCACAAACTGGCACGGCCATATCCGATTCGACATCATATCGGTAAAACCTGGAGTAGAGCCTGAGATCATGCACTTTGAAGATGCGATCAATTAACACACTGGTGAAATCCAGCGGTGCAATGATCATTGCAAATTAGGGCAGTGCACGCCGACTTTTTCTCCTCGGGGATCCCAATGCATCGCGGCAGAGTTACGCTTAGTTGCTGTTAGTGTTGTCTTTTCCCTGCGAAACCCTGCGCCCATTGCGCCCCTGCGGTGAAAAAGTTCTTTTGCAGCATCACTCCCGCAGCAACAAACTCCTTTTAATGAGCTTCAAGCCAATTCTGCCCCACACCAACTTCAACTTCCATGGGCACTTCCAGCCATACGGCATGTTTCATCAGCTTAATAACATTGCTTTTTACAAGATCAACCTCATCCTTATGCACATCAAATACCAATTCATCGTGCACCTGCATGATCATTCGTGATTTCAGCTTTTCCTTTTTCATCCATCGATGAATGTTCACCATAGCGATCTTGATTATATCCGCAGCGCTACCCTGGATGGGTGCATTGATTGCGTTACGCTCCGCAAAACCCCGCGTTGTCACATTCCGTGAATTTATGTCACGCAGATATCGTCTCCGCCCAAGAATCGTCTCTACAAACTCCTTTTCCCTCGCGGTGTTGATCGCATCGTCCATATAACGTTTGATCGCTGAAAATTCCGTGAAATACGATTGAATGATCTCCGCTGCTTCCGACCTCGTAATCCCAAGATTCTGCGATAAACCAAATGCTGTGCTGCCATAAAGGATACCGAAGTTGACTTCTTTCGCTTTTCGTCGCATATCGGCGGTTACATTCTCCAGATCTACCTTAAAAACTTTAGCGGCTGTTGTGGTATGAATGTCCCGTTTGTTGCGGAATGCTTCAATCATTGTTGTGTCTTTCGCGAATGACGCCGCGATCCTGAGCTCGATCTGGGAGTAATCCGCTGACATGAACAAGTAATCCTCATTGCGGGCAATGAAGGCTTTGCGAATGAGCCTTCCCTTTTCCGTTCTGATAGGTATGTTCTGAAGATTTGGATTATTTGAACTTAACCGTCCTGTAACAGCGAGCGCCTGTCGATAATCTGTATGAACCCTTCCATCGTTCCTGCTGATCATTTTCGGCAATGCATCTACATACGTCGACCGAAGCTTTTCATATTCACGAAAGTCCAGGATCTTTTTCGCGATCGCGTGTTTCGGCGCAAGTCCCAGTAATACATCTTCACCCGTGGCATACTGACCAGTCTTTGTTTTTTTGGGTTTCTCTATCAGCTTAAGCCGATCAAACAAAACGTCTCCCAGCTGCTTCGGCGAGCCGATGTTAAATTCAGTTCCCGCGAGCTGAAAAATTTCACCCTGAACCCTTTCGCTTTCCACTTTTAGTTCTTCGGACATCTTTGAAAGCGCAGCGGTATCAATTTTTACGCCTTCAAACTCCATGTCGGCAAGCACGGACACCAGCGGCATCTCCGTATCGCTCATCAGTTTGGAATGCCTTCTTTTTTCTAATTCTGCTTGAATTTTTCTTCGGAGTTGAAAGCACTGATCGGCGCGCTCACAGAGACGTTCTTTTAGATTTTGACCATTGTCCTGAGTGAGCGTGTAGTTAAGATACTGGGAACAGAGAATCGCCAGATCATGTGAAGCCTCCGGCTCGATCAAATAATGCGCGAGCATCGGATCATAAAGGGTACCCTCGGTTTCCACTCCGTATTTTTTCAAGGCGAGCATCGTTGCCTTGATGTTGAACCCAACCTTCAGGATGTTTTTGTCCTCGAGTATTTTCTTCAACACGGTTGCCGAATGTTTCGCTATCTCCGGACCATCAAACGGAAGATAGTACGCTTCTGCTTCCCGGTAACAAATTGATAGGGCTCGAAGGGAGAAATCAAAATTCGGAGCGTCATCGGTGAGTGCATCAATGGAGATCACCGCTTGATCCTTAAGATTGGTGGCCAGGCTCTCCAGTTGCTGGGTATTTTCAATGCTATTATACTGAACCGAAAAAGAGCCGAGTGTTTTGTTATCGCTAGTGTCCGCTACTATCTCCGCTGCCGTTTGCCCAAACATTGAGAGCTGAGCTCCGCTTGATGGCCGGGCGATCTCGGAAGCCGGTGTTGCTTCTCCAAACGCCCTGGCGGAAATCGCTTTGAACTCCAGCTCGTTAAAAATTGGCTTCAGCCGATCTGCATCCGGTCCGCTGTAAATGAATTTGCCTTCATCGAATTGAATGGGAACGTCGGTTATGATCGTAGCAAGTTTTTTTGATAATATGGCCTGATCGCCGTATTGCAACACGAGTTCCTTCTGCTTGCCTTTGAGGTCTGCCGCATGGGCTACGATATTCTCGACGCTTCCGTACTGTTTAAGAAGCGCGGCGGCGGTCTTCGGACCAAAACCCGGGATACCTGGAATATTGTCCGAGCTGTCGCCCTGAAGTCCAAGTATATCGACCACCTGGCTGACATTTTCGATGTCCCATTTCTCGCAGACTTCCCTGGGCCCAAGGACGTCCACGGCATTTCCCATATAAGCGGGCTTATAAAGAAAGACGCAGTCATTCACGAGCTGCCCAAAGTCTTTGTCGGGCGTCATCATAAAAACGTCGAAACCTTTCGTGCATGCTTGCGCTGCCAGTGTACCGATAATATCATCGGCTTCATACCCATCCATTTCTACTATCGGAATATTGAATCCGCGAATGATATCCTTCACGATAGGAATCCCCGACCGAATGTCCTCCGGAGTTTCCTGCCGTGTGGCTTTGTATTCTTTGAATATCTGATCGCGAAAAGTTTTGGCCGCCGTATCGAACGCGACGGCAATGTGCGTGGGCCTTTGTTTTTGAAGGACCTCCAGCAACGTGTTAGTAAAGCCAAAAGGCACAGAGGTATTGACCCCTTTCGAATTAATCCGCGGAGTTTTGGTGAAGGCAAAATGCGCGCGGTAGATCAGGGCGTAGGCGTCGAGGAGAAAGAGTTTTTTATCGGATTTGCTCATGCTGCAAAGTATCGCACAATTGGAAAACAATCCAACAATCCGATCAAACGTTTATGGAACTAATTATTTTTTTCTCAGGGTTGAATCGACAAATCCACGCAGACAAAAAAGAAGCGCGCCTTGATGGCACGCTTCACAACCTCGACTACCTATAATTAATACACGTTACTGTTGCTTTGTCGCTTCGCACGAATGCTCGAGGAGATAATCGTCATCCGTTTTAATGGTATAATCAAATGTAAGATTGCTTCCATTGAGAGTTCCCGAGCCGAAAATCTCGATCGTCATGGTCTTCCCCTGGAACGTCTGCGAAGGAATGGTAAAGCTGTTTCCTTTTATTGTTGCCTTAACGGGTACGTACATAATGTCTCCGAAATTGCTGATCTCAACTCCGTTGCCAGCTTTTGTAATCGTCACAAAATAGTTTTCGACCTCATTGTCCTCGTCCGTATCGGTGACATTGTAGGTACCTACAACTCGGGCGATATCAGCACTAAAATCCTCGTCGTCATTATCGCAGCTGCTCAGAATAAGCGCTGTAACGAAGAGTAACATGCCAATAACCAGCGGAGACAAAGAATCGACTGAAGTAAAACGCGTCACTAAAGTTTTAGAAGAGAGGGGATTTTTTTTCATAACATTAAAAGGTTTAATTGTTCATAAATTGTTTGTCGTGAATAGGTTTTTAATCTCGGGTTGTGATACGGTTGAAGGTGGCGAAGTGGGTGCTTTTTGCAGTTTACAAGAGGTTAACATGTGCCTCTCCGCATGTTAACGCAGGGTATACAATCCATTAAAAAGTTTGTTTTTTGACCCTTTCGAGCCATTTTTAACAAATGCTTTTTTTAATCAGCGATAAATCGAATCCTTAACGACTTTTTTGAATGAGCCCGATCGAACAGTTTCTTAACTGGGAACGTAGTAAACCCAAAGCACTATTTCTGAGGCAGCCCTTCGAAGGACGATGGAAAACCTGGACATATTCGCAGGCTGGAAACGAAGTCAGGAGGATAGCCTCGGGCCTTCGTGCCTGCAATTTGCCTCCCGGGTCCAAGGTTGCGATACTATCTAAGAATTGCGCCCACTGGATAATGGCGGATCTCGCCATAATGATGTGTGGTTTTGTTTCGGTTCCGATCTACGCCACACTCACCGCTCCGTCGATCCTGCAGATCCTGGAACATTCCGAATCCAAAGCTGTTTTTATTGGAAAACTTGATCACCGCGACTCTTACAAAGAAGCAATACCTCCTGGCGTAGTCAAGGTTGGAATTTCCGTCTATGGCATCTCGGAAGAGCACAATTGGGAAGACTGGCTGAAGTCCGAGCCTTATCCCGGCCGTTATCTCTGGAAGCCACAAGAGATCCTGACGATTATTTATACCTCCGGAACCACCGGCAAATCTAAAGGGGTGATGCACTCGGTAGACAATTTTTATAAAGTGGTTTCAGTAGCAGTCCACGAATTAGGAATTCCTTTACACCCCAGACTATTCTCATACCTCCCCCTTAGCCACATCGCCGAGAGAGCGGGTATTGAAATGATAGGGATTTATACGGGCGCGCAGTTTTCATTTGCTGAATCACTAGATTCTTTTGCAAAAAATCTCGCCGACACTCAGCCCAACCTTTTCTTTGCTGTTCCCCGGATATGGTCGAAATTCAGAGAAAAGATCCTTGAAAAGTTGCCTCAGCCAAAACTTGATCGCCTGTTAGCGATCCCGATCGTTGGCTCTCTGGTTAAAAAAAGCATTCGCAAAAAGCTCGGTCTTTCAAAAGCCACGCACATTTACACTGGCGCTGCGCCAATGTCCCTCGAGTCGCTTCAGTGGTTTGAGAAGTTGGGTATTGAGATTTTTCAGGCTTATGGTATGACCGAGGATTGTCTGTACGCGCATTTCAATCGCCACGGCGCAAACCGGTTAGGCACAGTAGGCCTAAGGTTATCAGGCCTTCAGGTGAAGATCGCCGATGATGGCGAGATCCGGCTTAAAGGTCCAGGAAACTTAAAAGGTTACTATAAAGAAGCTGAGCTTACGGCATCGACATTTGATGAAGAAGGATTCCTGAAAACAGGTGACATCGGTGAGATAGATGCCGACGGCTTCTTGAAATTAACGGGAAGGTTAAAAGATCAATTCAAGACCGACAAGGGTAAGTATATTTCACCTGCGCCGATCGAAATGAGATTGCTGACAAATGAGTGCATAGAATTGACTTGTGTGGTCGGAATGGGTATTCCGCAGCCTATCGCTTTAGTTGTGCTCTCGCAATCAGGAAAAACAAAAAGCAAAGAAGAGGTTATTCGAAGCATCACAGACACACTCGCAGAAATAAATCCGGTACTGGAACCTTTTGAGCGAATCGAAAAGGCTGTCATCCTTAAGGATGATTGGACGATAGAGAACGGACTATTAACTCCCAGCCTTAAGATCAAAAGAAATGAAGTAGAGAAGATCCATCTCCCGAAATATCCACAGTGGTATAAGCAGAGCGGGGTAGTAGTTTGGGAATAAGCATGGGTATAAGTTATGAGTTAGGAGTTATGGGTTATGAGTTGGGGCATGGGTGTGGGTGTGATGTCACTGTTCGAAGAGGCACACCCACTCCCACTCCCACTCCCACACACTAA
>DASVBA010000815.1:0-6093 GCA_036376095.1 Chryseolinea sp. | reverse complement strand
CGTGGACGGAGACGGATTGATCCAATACCTTTCGGAACATCCGCCGGCTGTGGATGGAATAGCTGCAGAGGCTGTCAACGGATACGCTTTACCGGGTTTTCAAAACGCGCATTCACACGCCTTTCAATTTGCTATGGCTGGATTGGCGGAGAAACATTCGCCGGGTGCCGTAGACGATTTCTGGAGCTGGCGCGAAACGATGTATAAATTCGCTCTTGCAATGACACCTGAACACCAGGAAGCAGTGGCTGCGATGCTGTACTCCGAGATGCTACGCAGAGGATACACGCACGTAGCGGAATTTCACTATTTGCATCACGACCCGACTGGCAAGCCTTACGCCAATCTATCGGAAATGGGAGAAAGGCTATTGGCTGCCGCCGCTCAAGCGGGAATCAAGATTACGCTGATTCCAATTTTTTACCAGACAGGTAATTTTGGAAAAGAGCCGCAGCCACGACAACGTCGGTTTATATCGAGAAACGTGGACGAGTATTTTCAATTGTTAGACGACACGTCTCATGCAGTATCGAAGTATTCAAATGCGGAACTGGGTTTTGGCGTTCATTCTTTGCGCGCAGTCGACGGTGCAGATATCAAACGCACATTTGATCAGGGACCTTCCAACATACCGTTTCACCTGCATGCAGCTGAACAACTGAAAGAAGTAGAAGACTGCATGGCATTTTTGAAAAGACGACCTGTTGAATGGTTGCTTGATCACCTGCCTTTAAACGATCGGTTTCACCTGGTACATTGCACGCACATGAACCCGTCCGAGATTTCCGGATTGGCCGCAAGCGGGGCGAACGTGGTCCTTTGCCCCGGAACAGAGGGGAATCTTGGGGACGGTATCTTCAGTCTTACCGACTTTGCAAAAAATGGTGGTAGTTGGTCGATTGGTACAGATAGTCACATCAGCCTTACTCCATTGGAAGACCTCAGGTGGCTTGACTATGCACAGCGCCTTTCAACTCACCGCCGAAACACATTCGACGATGGCGCCAGGATTTTATTTAACAAAACGTTACGTTCCGGCAGAAAAGCGATGACCTGTTCGAACCGGCAACAATACTTTGAGTTGAGTGGAGCTTTTGATGCGGTTGTCTTTAGCGCAGACTCTCCGATGTTTGCAAAACAGCCTGAATTTTTGTTACCATCGATCATTTATACTGCCGATTCATCCGCTATTCTGGGCACGATCGTAAACGGGAGATGGATAGTGAAGAAACAACGTCATACCGGAGATAAACACATCAAAGAAAAATTCAAAGCGGCAATGAAATCACTTACCCTTTAGGAGCAGGTTTTTGCTTTAGATTCTCTTCGAACAATTTCAATATTCTTTTGTACTCATCAGTCCAACTGCTAGGCTCCACAAAGGCGTGATCCTCCATCGGGTACACCGCCAGTTCCCAATTGTCTTTTTCCAACTCGATCAAACGCTGTGCAAGTCGCACGGCATCCTGAAAGTGCACGTTGGTATCAACCATACCGTGACACATCAGCAATGCACCTTTCAAACCTTCAGCATAATACAGAGGAGAACTTTTAGCATATGCGATACTATCAAGGTGTGGAATATTGAGAATGCTTCCGGTATAGCTTTGGTTATAATGCGCCCAGTCCGTTACCGGCCGGAGCGCAGCGCCTGCGGCAAACACATCAGGGGTTGTAAACATTGCCATAAGCGTAATAAAACCCCCATAGGAACCCCCATAGATACCAATGCGCCGCGGATCGATATTCAGCTTGTCCACCAGATACTTTGCGCCATCAATATTGTCTGTTAGATCTTTGCCTCCCATATGTCGGTAAATGCCCGTTCTCCAATCTCGTCCGTATCCGGAACTTGCCCGGTAGTCAATGTCCATAACAGTGTAACCGCGGTCCGTCAACAGATTATGAAACATATATTCCCTGAAGTAGGAACTCCACCATTTATGCGCATTCTGAAGATATCCTGCACCATGCACGAAGATCACTGCCGCCCCGTTGGAAACCTGTGGCTTATACAAGCGGGCATAAACATTGCTGTTGTCGCGGGCCTGGAAGGTTATCACTTCGGGATCGCGCCATTGATAACTTTTGAACTCATCGCTAAAGGAGTAAGTCACCTGCCGCATCTTGGCACCGGCTTTATTCTCCAGGAGGTACAATTCCCAGGGCTTGTTCGCGTATGAGTAGCGTAGCGCTATCATCTTTTCATCCGGCGACAAGACAAACTCGTGTGCACCCGACATTGTTGTTAGCTGTTCGGTTTTTCCGCCATTAACCGAAACGCGATAGAGATGCTTTTCTCCGGGATTAACTTCGTTGGTGATGATGTAAAAGAATTGCTTACTCTTTGGTAGGGTCACATGTTGGACTTCGAATTTGCCGGAGGTTATCGATTTCTTTGTTTTCGTTTCTACGTCTAACGTATATAGATGCGAGTAACCAGTCTCTTCTGAGGTGAACCAGATGCGTTTGTTGTCACCTAACCAGCCGACTGCAGGATTTCCGAAACCTCCGTTTAAAGGACTTCCAACCCAGGCGTCATCGTGCTCTCGATAGAGCAGAGACAACTTTTGTGTTGAGACATCAAGCTTCATGATCCAACGGTCTTTGTAGTCCAGCGAGTAAATACTAACCACGCATTGAGACCCATCGTCTGACCAGACTAGTGGTCCATAATTTATACTACGTTGTTTCTGCTTCTTGCTTAGCTTCGGATAGTCATTCAAATAGGTCAACGAATCCTTTATTCCTGGCACGTGGTCTGCGAGTACCTGGATCGTTGTATCATGCGCAATATCATAGATATACAAGTCTGTGGCATTTAACGGGGCTCCTACCTTTGTACGTGCTGAAATATCTTCTGTAAAGCCGGACGCAGTTACATAATTGGGAACAATTGTTCCCTTTGCAACCGAACTTTTGGAAACGTTATAACTGACAAATTTTTCATCGGGACTGACTTGAAGCAGGTCAATACTTTTATCATCCACGTAAATCTCTTTTGGACGCTTTGGCAGTTGAGATTTTTGAATTTTCTTTTTCTCCTGTTGTTTGGCGTCGCGTTCCTTTAGCACCTCAAAATATGTAAGTTGGTCTTTCTTTAGCCATCGCTCCTGATCGGTAGAAGTAACGACGGCCTTCTTTCCGCTTCGAAAATCAGTGAGTTGTGTCACCCGTCCGCTTTCTATATCCCAGCTATATACATTTTGGCGAGCAGTGAATATTAATTTTCGGTCGTCACCTGAAAAGTAAGGAGCCAGCTCGCGCTCCACTGTGTTAGTAATTTGCCGTGTTATTTTCGAGTTGAGGTCATACAAAAAGAGGTCGCCATTCTTTTCATAAGTGCACTTTGTATAAGTTTTGTTGTACCTGATATTTTGGCTGGGCAGATTTTTACGTTCAGTATGACTGACTTTTCTCGGTGTCAGATTTTGAATTGTAATTGAATAAAGGGAGTCACTAACGTACCTTTCGGGATTCCAATTGAAAAAAAGAGTCTTACTTTCGGGTGACCAGCTTAGCATGCTTGGCGATGTACCAATCCACTTGGGATCTCGCATGATCTTTTCTACCGTAAGTTGACCGAGAGATGATTGTCCGTACACAACGATGACAAAACATGATAAAATTGCTAAGAGACAAAAACGATTCATGTTAGTGTGATTATTTTTGACAATATAATCCAATTGGAATGTTTGACATTTGAATTTTACACGAAATGAACCAACCTACTATCAGACCCCTCGCGCCCGCTGATAACCCTCAGGTAGCTGCGCTTATACGCACGGTCATGCCGGAATTTGGCGCCAGCGGAGCCGGTTTTGCAATACATGATCGCGAAGTTGACGACATGTTCGGCGCCTATTCTGGGCCTCGCTGCTGTTACTTTGTTTGCGAAATTGACGGAAGGATCATAGGCGGAGGAGGAATCGCGCCGTTACAAGGTGGGGACGAGAATACTTGTGAGCTCAAAAAAATGTACTTCTTCCCGGAAGGCAGAGGCAAAGGTTTAGGACAAAAAGTCCTGGATAAGTGCATTAACGAAGCGAGGAAAAAAGGCTATCGCTATTGTTATCTGGAGACATTTAATACAATGCAGGACGCAATGAAGCTATATGCGAAAAACGGATTCATAAAGATACCGGGTGCTTTAGGCAATACCGGGCATTTTGCTTGTGATACTTTTTATCAGCTTGACCTTAGCAGCGTGATAATTGCTAAAGAGGATTAGTCTATTTATTTCATAGGCCCCTCATGTTCATATAATCAAGCGTTACGTTCAGCATCGCTTTCAGCCCAACGAGCATTCCTCGTTCATCGATCATAAAGTCGGGTGTATGATGTGACGGAACTTTTGCAGGATCTTGATCAGGTGGCATTGCTCCTACGAAGAAGAATAAACCGGGTACGTTCTGCTGAAAGAAACCAAAGTCCTCAGATCCGGTCACTGCGTTGATCTCTGTGACATTTGCGGCCCCCGCCGCCTTCTGTAGACTAGGAACCATTTTTTCCGTAAGGGCAACGTTGTTAAATGTTATAGGGGTCTTGTTGACAATTGACACTTCCGCGGTTGCGCCAGCACTTTCCGCAATTTTAGTTGCCGTCAGTTTGATCTTGTCGTGGATCTTTTGTCGCATGTCATTGTCAAGTGTGCGAATAGTACCAGCCATAAACGCTTCCTCGGGAATGATATTCTCACGCACGCCTGCCTGAATCCTACCAACGGAAATCACCGCAGCCTCCTTTGTGAGCTCTGTTTGACGGCTTACGATAGTCTGGAGACCATTGATGATCTGGGCGCTTATTACGACCGGATCGACACCCATCCAGGGAGCAGCTCCATGCGACTGCTTGCCTTTGACCTTGATGCTGAACCAATCTGACGCAGCCATCATACCGGCTGGTTTATAAAAGATCTTTCCAAGCGGAGTGATGGACTGTATATGCATGCCAAAGATCACATCCACTTTAGGATTATCAAGCACACCTTCCTTGACCATCAGTCCAGCCCCACCTTCTTCTCCTTCGGGTGGCCCTTCTTCTGCTGGTTGGAATATAAATTTCACCGTGCCCTTAAGATCGTTCTTGTTCTTTGAAAGGATCTCAGCCACAGCCATAAGGATTGCAACATGAGTGTCGTGGCCACAGGCATGCATAACACCAGTTTCCTGGCCATTAAATACTGTTTTCTCTTTTGAGGCAAATGGTAATGAATTACGTTCTGTTACAGGCAGAGCATCCATGTCAGCCCGTAACGCAATCACTGGTCCGGGTTTACCACTCTTAAGCAATCCAACGACTCCAGTTTTTGCTACACCGCTTTGAACTTCAATTCCCAATTTCTTTAAATGATCAGCCACAAATGCAGCAGTCTTAAACTCATTGTTTGATAACTCGGGATATTGATGAAAATGTCGCCGCCACTCGATCACGCGCGATTCAATTTCTTTTGCCTGTTGATCGATCTTTGCCTGTAACTTTGAATGCATTTGCGCGAAGCAGTTGCCAGTCAGGATCAAGGAAACAGTAACAAAAAAAAACGTTCTCATAAAAGGTATTGGTTTTCAATTCTTAATGTACGAACAAATAGTCTAGCGTCAGGTTAGTTAATGCACGCACGCCGGTGATCAATGCTTTTTCATCAAGCAAAAAATCGGCGGTGTGGTGGACGGGTTGTCGCTCAGGCATTAATTCAGGCCTCGCTCCAAGAAAGAAGAAAAATGCTGGTATCTGTTGCTGATAAAACGAGAAATCTTCCGCCATAGTGACGGGCTGGGTTACAACAACTTTATCCTTTCCGACAGTACGCGTAAGACTTGGTACCGAAAGCTGTGTGAGTCGCGGATCATTTATTGTCGCTGGATACATGATCTGAACATCAACTTCGGCTTTGGCTCCTGAACTTTCGGCGATCTTAGTAGCGGTGCGCGTGATTTTCTCATGCACTCTTTTTTGTACGGCGGTATCAAAAGTGCGTATTGTTCCCTCAAGCAATGCCTCTTCGGGAATTATATTTCTTCGTACTCCAGCGTGTATGGTACCGATAGTGATTACAGCTGCTCCTGAGGTGAGATCTGTCTGCCGGCTAACTAT
>DASVBA010000526.1:0-2066 GCA_036376095.1 Chryseolinea sp. | reverse complement strand
TCGCTGGAATGTTGCCCGTTAACGGCACAGTACAACATCCATCATACCGACATCGCGCAAACCTGCTTCGACGCTCGCATAAATAAAAACACGTGCCACGAGGATCGCACCTGAACAGATCATCATTACGGTGGTGGCCTTTTGAATACTGAAGTTGAGTTTTCTGATCCCCATGAGCAGCAAAGGAGCAAAACCTAACATCACCGGAAGTGTTCCCACTCCAAAGAGCAGCATAAAGTTAAATCCATCGAGCGGACCTGCTAACACCAAACAGTAGCTCAGGGCAATCAAGGTCATACCGCAGGGAAGGAAACCGTTTAGCGTTCCCATTATAAAAACGGAAAGGAAGCTTTTCTTTGACAGCAGGAATGCAAACCGTTCTTTCAGGAAGGTCGTGAGTTGAGTGATTCCGCGCTGTAATAAAGGAATTTTAAAATGACCGAACCGGAAGAACGCCATAACGATAAGCGCCGCACCGAACAAGAGTGAAAGAAGACTTTGATAAGGAGAAATAGGCAATAGTGACCCTGCGCCACTAAAGACACTTCCCAGAATACCATATGTAAGAATGCGTCCTCCGTTGTAAAGGAGACGGTTCGTGATCACGGAACTGGTCAAGTTGGTTACGGCCATTAACAACGGAGTGCACATACCTGCGCAATGCAAACTTCCGGTGATTCCAATTAACAATGCCGTATACCACATATCAGATGTATATCGATTTTTCGAGATAGAATTCTTTTCCGTTCGAAGACCACGTCATCTTAACCTTGTAGTTTCCCTTTTTTAGCGTACCCAATGAAAAGACCTGAAATGGCGAATTTGTTGTCTCAAGGTTAAAAATCTTGTCCTCGCTGATATCTGATGGAGAATACAGTTCCAGCTTGCCACCATCGAGTTGTTGGAAGTCGAACACCACGCGCAACGAGTGGTCGGCCAGAAGTTCGATCTCCGGTTTGTGAGTAAGCTGGTCCGCATTACGGGTACGATCCATATGCTCCTGAAACTTGAGCTCGTCATTGTAATAGTCCCCCGACACGAGGCTTATATCCTGCCGGACACAAACGGTGACGAGAACTCCGATAAAAATTGCAAACAGCACAAAAGCGAGAACGATCGATTTACCCCAATTCATAGCATCCAGTTATTTAGTAATTTTTTCATTCATCATTGTTCATTGTTCATTGCTCCCACCAAAGCATAGCTCACTCATCCTCCATCCTGCTGTTCATATCCGATGACTTCGTCACGGGTCCGATGAATTTCACTTTGACAGTCTCTATCCGTTTGTCATTGTGATAGACACCAAGATTTACTACCGTGCGGGCAGTAACTACCTGATCTTCCGGGATCTTAATGAAAACCACGTTCTTGACCATCCCCTCGGCTTTGACCATGATCTCATTTCCGTCCGCTTTCTCCAGTGTTGCAGATGACGGCGACTCCACACGAACATCAAGCTGTATATCGTCGAACGTCTTGTTGACGAATTCAATGTTATACAGATTGGTAATAAATCCATCCGTTGTCCTTTGATACAACGTACCGGGGACCTTCAATACAGTTGTCTTTACATCCGAGCGTGTAGCTATAGTGAAACTTAAGATTGCAACCAACACCATCAATACAAAAGAGTAACCAAGCACCCGTCCCGTGAAGAGTTTCTGAAACCCTTCTTTTATAGAAGTATAAGAGGCATAACGGATCAATCCCTTTGGTTTCCCGATTTTTATCATCACTTCGTCGCATGCATCTATACATGCTGTACAATTGACACACTCCAGCTGGGTACCATTCCTTATGTCAATACCCGTCGGGCAAACGTGGACACAGAGCTTACAATCGATACAGTCCCCCTTAGGCGCGACAGGTGTTGCCGACTTTTTTATGTGGCCGCGAGGTTCACCGCGAAGCCAGTCGTAAGCCACAACTATTGAATCTTTTCCCAACAAGACTCCTTGAAGGCGTCCGTAAGGACAAACGGCAATACACGCCTGTTCCCTGAAACGCGCAAACAAACCGTAGAATATTGCTGTAAAACCAATCAATCCGAAGAACCCGGAAAG
>DASVBA010000809.1:0-2552 GCA_036376095.1 Chryseolinea sp. | reverse complement strand
TGCCTGCTGCGCGTCCTGGAGCGGACCAATCGATTTGTCCTTCATTGTCTTGTCGCTCGGCAGGCGATACTTCAGCACAAATGCAGCTATACCTTTTGAGACCAACAACTCCGCCACGTCAATCCCTTCGTGCTTGATAGCGTTAATACCGTAGCCACCACCAGGACAAATAACAACAGCAACTCCTGTTGACTTCTCCTTCGGCGGAAGATAGATCATCATGGTAGGTCTTGAGATGTTGCTGATGTGACCGGCATCAGTTTTTTTCTCGCCATCCGGACCCGAAATTTCATTGGGGATTTTTTCCGGGTACAGATTGATTACATTTTGGGCAAGGGTCGTGCTCATGAATGATAAAATAGCAATAAAAGTCATTGTGAACTTCATGGGCTTGTTTTTGAAGTATCGCGGAAAATAAAACGGCGACGTTACTGCTTGACCGACGTATCGTTGTTGATTTCGATCAGGTGACCATCAGGATCCTTGAAATAGATCTGCTTCACGCCATCTGGCCGAATAGTGGGCTCTTTGGCTGTTCCGGGCCAGTTTGTATACTCTATCTTATGTTTGTCAAGATTCGTAATAAACCCCTCGATCGATTTCACACTAAAACAAAGGTGGTCATTCCTGTCGCGCTCGTATTGCTTTGGATCACCTTGTATGAGATGTAAGTGTCCCGCCTTACCCATTGTAAACCAGGTATGCTTGCCATCGTGAAATGGCTCGGGTATTTGTTTGAGGCTTAAGATGTTTTCATAAAAAGCAGTGCTGACCTGCAGATTGGTAACGTAGACGCCAATGTGATTAAGTTGTACAGCTATATCAGGATTTGGGTTTGATTGTGCTTTTGCCGTATGAGTAGAAATGAGAATAAAGCCGCACAAAATGAATGAATATGATTTCTTCATAGGGTAAGTTCGTTTTTTACTGGTCTATGATAAAAGTAGGGATAAAAGTCTAGATGTCAGAATGATTTTGAGGAACGGTCATCTTTTAAAAGGTTTGAACCTTTAATAACAAACAACAGAGAACTCAGACGGATTTTTGATAAATTCGTAACTACCCTTCCAAATTAATTATGCCTGAACTGATTGATCGTCGAAAATTCCTGCAGCGTGGCGCTGTCGCCGGAGTTGCTTCCTTGGTGCCGATAACCTCCATCACTGCGGCTCCCGACAAAATTTCAAATGACGTCGGCAAATCCAAATGGGACCTTGACAGCCCGGCATTATGCGTGGATCTTGACAAAATGGATCAGAATATAAAGTCGGCCCAATCGCGATTACAAGGAACCGGAGTGGCAACCAGGCCGCATGCAAAGACCCACAAGTGTCCTGCGATTGCTAAAATGCAGGTTGCAGCGGGAGCAATCGGAATTTGTACGGCAAAACTGTCGGAGTCCGAGATAATGCTTGACAATGGGATCAACAGTGTATTGATGACGGGTGTGAATGTTACGGCTGCGAAGATCAAACGGGCAATGGCGCTTCGAAAAAAATACAGTGGGTTTATTCAGGCAGTGGACAATCCGCAGAACGCACAAGATCTGCAGGATGCGGCTAAGGCAGCTGGCATCAAAGCAGATGTGGTTGTCGATATTGATATCATTAAACGATCGGGTGTCCTCGCCGGTGACCCAGCCCTTGCGTTAGCACAAATGGTTGATAAGATGCCCAACCTTAGATTCAGAGGAATTCTTGCCTACGATGGCGGAGTGCAGCACGTAAAGGGTTATCAGAAAAGAAAAGAGACAGCGCTGAAGAACTATGAGCCGATTGTCATGACCTACGAAAAGATGAAAGCAAGTGGACTGAACCTCGAGATCTTCAGCGGTGGAGGTACAGGAACTTACGATATTATGACGGCCGTCAAAGGATTTACCGACGTACAGGTAGGTAGTTATGTTTTTATGGACTGCCAATACATCGAGATAGGAGGCGCTAAGAACGAAACTGTTTTCGACGACTTCGCGCCGTCGTTGACCGTCATGACCACGATCATCAACGCTAATTATCCAGGTCGTCTTATTACTGACTCAGGTTCGAAAGCATTAACGCTGAACAAACCCAATGCAATGGTTCTGGGTGAGCCTGGTTTTGACTACATGGCGGGCTCCGATGAATACGGCACAATAACCTTTACGACGTCCAATAAGAGTTATAAAGTGGGCGATAAGCTGGAGGTCATTGTTCCACATTGTGATCCAGTCGTGAATCTGTATGACGTTATGTATGGAATTCGGAAGGATAGAGTTGAATCCATATTGCCGATACTGGCAAGAGGCAAATCACAGTGAGGTATAAGGTATAGGGTATAGGGTATAGGGTATAGGGCCAGCAGTATCGTTAAAACAAACACTCAATAATCAACAATCAATAATTCAACACTCAAGTATTTTCCGCAATTGAACTTGCGACGGTAGGATCGCGTAAAATAGTAAATAAATAACGTATGAATATCGACCGACGACTTTATCGCACCAATATGAATTATAAGGTGGCGATAAGCTAGAGGTCAGTGTTCCACATTGTGATACAGTTGTGAATTTGTAT
>DASVBA010000803.1:0-3874 GCA_036376095.1 Chryseolinea sp. | reverse complement strand
GTATAATCATTCTTACAGCGGGCAATGAGACGGAGTCGACCCAGTTAAAACCTCCACCGGAAACGGGATTCGAAAAATGCCAGGCTACTGTAGTAACTCCTCCGCGATTGTAAGTGTCTATCACATTTTGCCGTAAATCGTCTTTCGTTCTTTCGATTTGTTCTGCCGGTCTTCCGGTGAAACCCATGAGGTCTACACCAATTACAGCGGGGTGTGATCCTGTAACCGATTTTACATCCGATCGACCTTTTTCACCTTGCCATCCGTGACCATACTCTGTCGCATGTTGGTGTCCAAACAGCGTGTGTTTCTTAGACAACTTTCCAAGGCTTTTGAACAGGGCTTTCGTTTCAGATGTAGCCGCTTTATCAATTAGGGCCTTTCGCTGTCCGTAACCAAGTGAAACAGTCAGGACAACCAGAACGATAAAAACGAGATGCCGCAAAATATGTATGCTCATAATACCAGATTTCACTTACAGTTACTGTCATCATAGGATCTTGAATACAGATTGGTACTACTTTTCGATGACGAATTTTCCTGCAACAGTTATACCTTGCCAGCTATCGCTCCGGAATGGCGCCGCAGGAAAACCCTCCTTGTTAAAAAGATTAGCATCTTCAGGATTATCGGCCCACGCAAATCGCACCGCAACCGGATTGGAAACTTCATCGCATGATACTACCACGTCATTACCTTCCAGCCACGCCTTCGCGTACCTGAATTTTTGATCGGACCCGGCAACTTCAAAACCTTTTAAATATCCGTACTTGTCCTTGACCATCAACCCACCTCCGACTCCCGTAAAAGATACGCGTATCTTTTTTCCTTCGACATTTATCCCTTTGTATACCGGCCCTGTGAATACGTTGTTGCGGCCATAGGTTTTATTGAGCGCAATCGCGGCCAGGCGTTTCCCAACATCCTGCTTGTTTCGTGGATGAATATCAGCAGCCTCTCCGATATCTGTCGTTACCGCCATGCCCGTATTTGGAAGAGACAATGTCATGCTTTGTGCTTCTCTTAATTCTGCCCATGAACTGCCGTGCTCGCTCGTTCCGTAATTGGCATTAAAACTTGCCAGCTGAACAAAATAAAATGGAAAGTCACCTTGTTTCCAATGATTACGCCAATCCTGGATCATGAGAGGAAATGCCTTCCGGTACTGATACGCTCTGCCTGCATTGGATTCACCCTGGTACCAGATTGCACCTTGAATTGCAAAGTTAAGGATGGGGTTGACCATTGCATTGAACAATAATGTAGGATAAGCATTGGGTCCAATTGAAGTCGTGGTCGAGGAAAGTAATTCAATATTAAATCGCCATTTGCCATCAAGAGGAATTACATCGTGACTATTTGTTGTCAATTTCAAATCCGACTTCTCTCCATAAATTCCCCCGCCGCCACCGGTGTCTTCTACTCTAATGGCGATGACATTTCTGCCCTCCACTAATACACCGGCCGGCACATGATACTTTCTCTTTTCATTGTACCTGTTTATAGTTTGACCGACTTTAGTTCCATTGATAAAAGTTTCATCTGAGTCGTCGATCATCGCAAGCTCAAGAACGGCTTCCTTTCCTGCATCGATGCTTGCAATAGAAATCGTCTTGCGATACCAGATCACTCCATCCGCTTCGTCAAGCCCCTGCTGTTCCCACAAGCCGGGTGCCTCCAGTGAATGCCATTGAGAGTCATCGTAGGATGGAGTCTTCCAATTTGGAACATCAACAGGCGAAAGGTTAATATTCATATCCTTTAGCTTCTGCAACTGGTCATCCCGTTTCTTTTTCGCAAGAGCTTCAAGATCAATCTCCGGCATCGAGGCTATCATGCTTTTGAATTCCTCACTTTGTTCAAAGGCCTCCTTGCTTGTCCATGTTTCTGAATGTGTTCCTCCCCAGGATGTATTGATCAATCCAATCGGCACTTTTAATTCATTGAAAAGATCTCTTGCAAAAAAATATCCTACAGCCGTAAAATCTGCGACGTTGTCAGGAGAACAAACTTTCCAATCTCCGCCCTTGACATCTTCCTCCGGCTTCATCGACACTGATTTTTGGACAAGAAACTGTCTGATCTGCGGATAGTTGCCGCTGCGAATCTCCTCCTCGGCATTTTTTGAATTCCGCACTGTCCATTCCATGTTCGACTGACCCGAACAAACCCATACTTCGCCAATAAGAATGTCGCTAAGCGTGATCGAATTTTTTCCTCTAATGATCAGCTGGTAAGGGCCGCCCGCTGGTTCTGGTGCAAGCATAACAGCCCACTTGCCAGACTTATCCGCCTTGACCGATTTGCTTTGACTCTTAAACACAACTGTTACCTTTTCTCCTTTATCTGCCCATCCCCACACTTTGATGGGTTTGTTTTGTTGTAATACCATGTTGTTGCTGAGTATTCGAGGCAATCGGATGTTGCCCCAACCCAAGACCGGTATGGCCAATAGTAACAGGAATGAAATATATTTTTTCATATGATTATGGTGAATAAATTCCACTACATAAGCGTGACAACTAAAAATAGGAATAAACCGGGAGTGTCAGTAAAAAATCACCGATAAGAAACAACCCTTGAAATGGGGAAACTCATTTACCCGGCCGCGAACGTTCGACCCTGAGGCCGACGGCAAGTATTCCCGAAAGCGTATCTGTTCGCATGAACTGCTCAAATTTGACGCGATATTTTCCCTTGTATTTGAACTGATGGTTCTTCACCAGTAGGAAACGGTGGTCATAAAGATCGCCAATACCACTCTTGCCGAACGGTTTTCCCGTCTTCGCGTCAAATAGGTATTCAGTCATAAGCGCCGTCTTCAATTCTGTGCCGGCAGAGTCCAGCAGATAATAGGTGAAGAAGAAACGGGAATACGGGTAGGATATAGAGTTACGGATGTCGCAATAAAGATTGTATTGTGCTCCGGAATTGTCGATCACAAATTCAAACTCCGGTTTTTCCGACACCAGCCACTGACGATTATCAAGATCTGTGATTTGCTCGAACACACGGTCATCATCACAGCCAGTTAAAAAAAGTGTTGTGATGAATAACAAAAGGACTATCCTCATCGCTGGCTTCCCGGTTTTGGGTTTCGGTTGTTCTGATTATTTCCGCCACCGCCTCTTTTCTTCTTTTTCTTCTTCGACTTTCCCTTGAATTTTTGATCCATTCTGGCAAGATCGCTGTTCAGCGTTTCCAGCGGTATTTTTTCCGCCAACACATCCAGGTCGAGATTTGCTGGTTTCTTTCCTTCGCGGTTAAGGGTAAGGATCTGATTTACACGATCGACATTGAGCGGGTACCAGGTGTTTTCGCTGGCAAATCCGAACCACATGATCTTTCTGAAGATGTCCGTCTTTTGAAGTGTCGCTTCGCCTTTATCAGTCAACAGAGGTCCCTCCACCTTTGGAATATCCTCCAACGCCTCCATATAGGTTTCCAGTTCATAATTGAGGCAACATTTTAATCTGCCACACTGACCCGATAATTTGCTGGGGTTGAGCGACAGGTTCTGATATCGGGCAGCGCTGGTAGCTACGTTTTTGAAATCGCTTAACCACGTAGAGCAGCAAAGTTCCCGTCCACAAACTCCAATTCCGCCTAATCTTCCGGCTTCCTGGCGCAGACTGATCTGCCTCATTTCCACGCGTATCTTAAATTCGCCGGCGAGCAGCTTGATCAGCTCACGAAAGTCAACACGGTCATCCGCGGAGTAAAAGAACGTAGCCTTTGCGTTGTCGGCCTGGTATTCAATATCGGAAAGTTTCATCTCCAGCTTAAGATCTCTTATAATCTCACGCGTGCGATAAAGGGTAGGCAACTCGCGTTTTTTAACCTCTTCAAACTTCTCAAGGTCTTTCTGATGAGC
>DASVBA010000523.1:0-3830 GCA_036376095.1 Chryseolinea sp. | reverse complement strand
TCATGAGGATCTGAAAAGGGAGGTATTCCTAAAACTTATTATCGTGCTTGTTTTTGCTAACCGTCTTATTAGGAAAGACCCAAGGTGAAATGATTGCAAGGACAAAGAGTGCGATCACAACATAGAAAGGCCACCAATCTGCATTCATAACATATCTGTTTAAAGCACGTAAAAATATACCCAAAGCGTTTAATTTCTACACAAAGAGTTAAAAATTGTTTAGCTTGATAGGCTCGATTTTATAGCCCATCCTCAAACGAAAATGAAGAAGTTCTTAATCATCTCCGGAATAGCGGTAGCAGCGCTGATCATATTGGGGGCAGTCACAAATTTTTTTGTGAAAAAGCATACAAAATCCTTTAGCCCGGAAGAACAGATCGAATACAAACAAGATGACCTTCAGATAGTTGTCTTCTACAACCGCCCCTATAAGAAAGGTCGTGAAATCTTTGGCGCGTTGGTCCCCTTTGGCAAAGTTTGGAGGACGGGAGCCAATGAAGCGTCAACATTTGAAACCAACAAAGACCTGAAGTTTAAAGGCAAAACCCTGAAAAAAGGCAGGTATACGCTCTGGACGATTCCGGAACAGGATAACTGGACCATTATTTTTAATTCTGAATATGGCCAATGGGGCATCGGTCCTGACGGCGAGGCCAACCGCGACCCGAACCGAGATGTGCTTTCGATCAACGTTCATCCGGTTCAGACCGAGCGCGAGTTCGAGCAGTTCACCATCTCCTTTGAAAAAGTTGGTGAGGATGCAGAGATGGTTTTGATCTGGGACAAAACACTCGTTGCTGTGCCGTTCACATATTGAAAGACGGTTACTTAGCTCGCGCGACCGCTTTTACCGTGATCTTTTTATTATCAGGCAAAGTGGCCGGTATTGCATTTCCAAAATAGGTGAATTTTTCTGGCGAAGCACCTTGGGAGCCGAGGTAAGAAATAATGTTTTGGGCCTGCTGCAAAGTGCGGTCATTATGATACATTCTTTTTACGATTACAGTGTCCTTTTTGTAAAGTTGACCAACTGAATCAATTTCGTCCAGCTGAGTTTGTAGCGAGTCTACCATTACTTCTGTTAGGTCGGGGTTCGACATTAAGGTATCCTGCTCATAACCATTAAGCATTACTTGTATCTCGAAACTCAACTGAGGGTTGGCCTTAGCTACCCGGAGGAATCTTTTCAGATCTGTTTCTGACGACGGGTCGAGCTCTGCTGAATTGGGCTTGAATGATACAAAATCCAGGGGAAGCTCATCGCCGGGCGAAGGCTGCTTAAGGGTAACGTTCACTTTCTCACGCTGTGGTATCTTATCCGTCATTAGATCAAACTGTCGCGCAGAATAACTGAGGTTACTCTGTTCAGGATCAATTGACATTTCATATTTTGTTCCTTCGCTGAGGTATAGCAGGTACGATCCGTCGGCATTTGGCCTCCCGCTGAAAACCCTCTTATTGGTTGTGAGATCTCTTACCGATATGTAAGCAGAGACAGGGGCATTGCCCGGGTCAGTTATTGTACCTTCGATCTTCATCATACCCTTTGGACGAAGTTCATTCGGAATGAGAAATTCAACCAGCTCTACGTTCTTTTTTGAACCTGGGGCTTCTTTTAAAAGATATCTTCCCTGCGCAGCGACGCTTACAAATTGGTCGTCCTGCGGTGTATTCGCAAAATCCATCGGTTTAGGTTCAGTCCAATTGCCGTCCACAAGTTTCGTTACATACAGATCCATACCACCTTGCGTCGATGTCATTTTGTTCGAGGAAAATATCAACGTCTCGCCATCAGCCATAATACGTGGTGTTTGTGAATTACCTGTGTTGATGTTAGCTGGCAGCTCCTTGGGTTCGTCCCACTGACCGTTCGACTTCTTTTTCGCCGAGAACAGTTTGCAGACATCAGCTTTGTTTTGATCCATTCGATCACATCTCATAAAATACATCGTGTTGCCGTCGGCCGTCAATGATGGACAACCATCGTTCGTTTTTGAATTGATAGGCAACATCAAGTTCTGCGGCTCGCTCCACGTGTTTCCCTTCAGGTCACTGGTCATGATATCATATCCACCAACCACTGGCGACTTAGTAGCCGTGAAGTACATCTTCTTTCCATCAGCGCTTAGCGCGAACCCTCTTAAGTAAACCAATCGATGATTTACATTTTTCGGTAGAATAACTGGTTCTATCCAATCCGTTTCACGAGTGGTATAAGAAACTGTAAGTATGCCATCCTCGCCATCGTTCGAAACAAACAACAGGGCATTGCCATCAAAGCTGACGTAGGGCGCATAGCAGTTTCTCGATGGATGATTTATTACGCCGGGAAGTCGTCTTGTTTTTGCCTGAGCCACGACATCCGTTGAAAATGCAACGAAGGTTATAATGCAAATCAAAATTCTCATAACAGTAACTCTTTCATTAAAAATAGCTAAATCTTTGCCAAGCTGGAGACACGCGTTCCTTACGGTGAAATATTTCTCTGAATTTTATAGGCGCCAAAAAGGTTTTTCATCTTTGCATTGTACCTTCGCCTGTCAAAAGCTTCAATTAATCCATGATCCAGGTAATTCCATCGATAGCTATTCGCGAAGGAAAGGTTGTAAAAATGCGCAAGGGTGATCCCTCCAGCGAAAAGGCATACGATGAAAATCCGCTGGACCTTGCCAAACGCTTTCAGGATCATGGTATAGAGGTCGTTCACCTCGTCGATCTGGATGGCGCAGAAAAAGGCAGCCCCGTAAACTGGCACGTGCTCGAAGCAATTTCCGGGTATACCGATCTGAAAATAGATTTCACTGGCGGCATTTCAACAGATGGGGATATCAGCAAAGCGTACGAATTTGGTGCAGCTTACATTACGGCAGCAAGTATCGCTGTAACCGATCCGGAGCTGTTCGCGTCCTGGATCATTTCCTATGGTCGGGAAAAAATGACGCTTGGAGCAGACGTAGTAAACAGACAAACAAAAGAACTTCTATACAGAGGCTGGAGGACAAAATCACAACTGACTCTTTTCGAACACCTGGAATATTTTTACTCGCGCGGACTGAAATATGTCAAGTCAACCGATGTTTCGCGCGATGGAGTTTTAGAAGGTCCTGCTTTTGAATTCTACAAGGAGATCATTGATACGTTTCCGGAAATATGTGTGCTCGCGAGCGGCGGAGTGCGAGGAGTTGATGATATCAAGAGGTTAAATGAGATGGGCGTTTTTGCCGTTATCTTTGGAAAGGCCTACTACGAAGGTGTCCTGAAACTTGAAGAGTTGGAACAATTCCTCGTCAAGAAAGAATCCTAACTTTCTTTTGCCTTCTTTTTAAATTCAATTGGTACGATCAGTTTAACACTGAAGTTGCGGCCGGAATTAAAAACTCCAACACGACCCGTTGAGAGATTTTCCGGAGCATATTTCAAACGGCTTAAATGGTTTTGATAGGCCGCGTCAAGAATATTGTTGGCAGCGATATAGATTGAAAAAAGCACCTTGTTCCTTTTGTTCACTATTTCCGATCCCATGCCCGCATTCCACAAGTAATATGATGGCGTAGGAGTTTCAGTACCATTTTCAAACAGAACGCGATCCTGTTTCCAAAAATAGTTATACTCAACCTTAACGAAGGCATTTGCGAAAATGCTTCCGATCTTCTTCATGTTTGCCCTCAGTTCACTTTGGAATTTTGGAGCTGGGATGAAAGGAAGATATTTTGCGCTATCGATATGGTCGCGGCTCTTATTAATTGCATTCACAAAAGAGAATGAATTTTCAAAATGCAGCCAATCGAACGGATGAGGGTGCAGGTCCAGGAGAATTTCGCCACCATTAA
>DASVBA010000798.1:0-3749 GCA_036376095.1 Chryseolinea sp. | reverse complement strand
GTATACTGCTCTTTTATCTTTTCCTTTGTCTTGATCTCATCACCGGGGTTTACGATGGAGTAGCGTGATACGATCTCGAAGTTATTCTTGAACAGATAGCTTCCCTGGATGTTCTTTCCATCTCCGACGTATACATATTTTTCAGCGCCTTCGGCATTGGTGGTGACAGGATCCGGGGAAGTGCGCTTCATGTACTCAGCGGCCAGGGCGAAGCCTTTGTGCTTATACATGAAATCAACCATTGCCGTTCCGATGTCTGTGCTTTGGTACAAGTAGCTGCCGAGTTGACCGCCGGTACGAACTGCGTTTTGATTGAACGAATAACCAAATCCGATTGAGACCTTTGCTTTTGGTTCGCGGGCAAGATCACCTTCGTAGTAATCACCGCCGTTTGAAAACTGACCCATGGGAAGGATCTCAGCACGTCCAGTGTAAGCAAGTCCATCATCAGAGGTGTTTAAGTTTCTGCCGTCACCAGAAGAAACAGCACCCTTTAATATCATTTTTGATTTCTTAAAAACAAACTGAGCCCCAAAGTCGCGGTCGATATTAAATACGTTTGTCACAATTGAGCGATCTGCCAGCTGCAGGTCACCTGATGAAGTCACGCGCTGACGGTTACCCGGAAGTTTCGTTTGCCCGAACCCAATTGAAAATGATTTCGATACAGCATATTGAATGTAGGCATCACGCACGACATTCGGGAAACCAAGGCTTTCATAATCCAGGTCACCACGTGAGAACGAGAGTTGGATCACGTATGTCAATTTTGGTGTATAGAGGAAACCGTCGAAACGCAAACGCAACCTTCTTATCCGTGCTTCAACTTCATTGATGGAAAAATCATCGCCATCTTCCGTTACGAAGGCGGCCCTGTTTTGCATTCTGAAGCGAATGTTCAAAAGGAATGCACTGTCGGGAGATATGATACCAACACCTTTGCTGAAAGTATAGTAGGGTGAGGGAGAACCCGAGCTTTGCGCCTGTGATGAGAGGCAGGCGGTCAAAGCCAGGATCCCAAATATTAATTTACGCATGTGTTTCTTTTTTTGTTTTGATAGTGAGACAAAACTATTGCATGACAATACGCGAGAGTATCGCGAATGGATAACTGGCGGCGCTGATTGAGTACGTGGATGAACCCCACCAATGTGTTAAAATACTGCGGAAACGATCCCGCATAGTAGGTTTTAACCAATACTATGAGATAGGGACAGTGTTCTAACAAATACAGTATCATTGATTTTATACGTTTATGCGTTCGCAAACTTCTCCAGGGATCTGTGGCAGGGGCAGTACGCTGCAAACGCCACCGGCTTGTACAGCCTTGTTAGGCATGCCAAAGACAACCGAGGTTGCTTCATCCTGTGCGATAGTGTAAGATCCTCTTTCGTACATGGCAAGCATTCCGGCTGCCCCATCGTCGCCCATGCCGGTCATGATAATTCCTATAGCATGTTTTCCTTTTACTTCCGCGACGGAATGAAACAATACGTTCACTGACGGACGATGGCGGTTAACCAGTTCGCCCTGATAAATCTTGATGGTTGTCTTTCCGCCTTGACTGCGGATAGCCATATGGTGATTACCCGGGGCTATATAAACTGTATTTTGCTGTACCGGTTCAAGATCTTCGGCTTCTTTGACTTCAAGGGCACATAGATCGTTGAGACGTTTTGCAAAGCTTGAAGTGAATTTCTCTGGCATGTGCTGCACGATGAGAATTGGCGGCATCTTTGGAGGTAATACTTCCAGGAAAGACCGGATCGCCTCTGTTCCACCCGTAGATGCTCCTATAGCGATAAGAGATTGTCCTGAAAATGCTCCCTGCTGAATCGGCGTTCGCCTTAAGATCTTTGGTGACTCGCCGGCAGATGGCTGAGCAGCCTCCGTTCGTGCCGTTGTATTTCTTTTTGAAAAGAATGCCGATCGTACTTTATCGATCAATCGTATTCGTGATTCCTCGATCTCCGTTTCGTTGGAAAGCCCAGGTTTGGTCATTACGTCCACCGCGCCGATCTCAAGAGCTTTTAGAGCAACATCAGCGCCTTTTAGTGTTTGATTGGAGATCACGACCACAGGCATTGGCGCCTGTACCATGATCTTTTTCAGAAACGTTAGCCCGTCCATTCTCGGCATTTCTATGTCAAGTGTTATGACGTCGGGACGCTCACGCTGGATCTTTTGAACTGCGATGAATGGATCGCTGGCAGTTCCAATCACCTGGATCTCTGGATCCGTTTCCAGTAACGCCCTGAATGATTGACGTATCAGGGCTGAATCATCAACTATCAATACTTTTATCACACTCATCCCTCGGAAATTTAGACTGCGACTTTTTGATAAATAGTTGGTTGAATACTCCTCAATGGCAGGTTTGTTCCTAATGCAGTCTCTGAATGACCGAGAAAAAGATAACCGCCCGGTTTGAGCTTGTCGACAATTCGTGTAAGTACTTCATTCCGTGTTTTAGCATTGAAGTAGATCGTTACATTCCTGCAAAAGATAAAGTCGAATGCTGCCGAAAAGTTGTATTGTTTGTTGTTCAGGTTAAGCACACCTAAATTAATTTTGCTCTTAATTTCTGCGTTTACAAACTGAAGTATAGGCTCGCCGTTATGATTGTGTGTACTGAAATATCTTGTCTGAATTCCTTCTGGCATGTTTTCAAGTTCGGACATAGAAAACATTCCGCGTGCTGCCTTTTTTAGAGATGGAATAGAGATATCTGTCCCCGTGATCTTGTAATCGAGCATAGGCATATCCTGCCTTTTTTCGTTCATGATAATTCCAAGCGTGTAGACTTCTTCGCCTGTGGAACAACCTGCGCTCCAAATATTTATCAGCCGGTTACCATGGCTCTTTTGATAGTCGGGAAGAATTCGCTTTAAGAATTCGAATTGATAGTTCTCCCGGAAGAAGAAGGTCTTGTGCGTTGTGATATGCTCGACGAATACTTCATATTCCTGCTTCCCATCTTTTGATTTGAAAATATAATCCAAATAGGCCCCGATTGAGTCTAGTTTCAGGTGGTTGAGCCGGGAAATAAGGCGCGACTCGAGCAACACTTTTTTTTCATTCGGTATATTGAGCCCGTATTTCGAAGAGAGGTAGTTTGCCAGAAACTCAAATTGTTCTGAGCTGATTTGTTTTGAAGTAAAGGGGGATGCGGTCATGGGTTGTTTGAGTGGTTCGGTTATGCTGATAACTTAAGCGCATTGAGAATGAAAGCCATGCTTCCGTCGCCGAGTATGGACGCGCCCGAGAAACATTGTGCCGGGTGAAGCAATTCATTCAATGGTTTGTATACTGTCTGAAGCTTACCCAGTATACCGTCGACGACGACAGCTATTTTAGTATCATTTTTATTGATAACGATCACCGTTTCTTTTTCATTTTTCTCCTCTATTCCGAAGTACTCGCGCAACGAAACGAAAGGCATGAGCTGGCCCTGGAAGTTGATCTGCCTGCTCTTTTTGTTGAAGAGCTTTGCGTGTTCTTCTTCATAACAGAATTGAACTTCGCTTATTGGTAACAGATATTTGTTTTCAGATACTTTTACAACAAGAGTATCAAGGATCGTAAGCGTCAGTGGCAAACGGAGGGTGAAGATTGAACCCAGACCTTTTTCTGTGCTCACTTCAATGTCGCCGCGTATTGCAGCGATGTCTTTCTTAACAACGTCCATCCCTACTCCGCGACCGCTGACTGTGGTAACCTGATCGGCTGTTGAGAACCCAGGGGCCATC
>DASVBA010000793.1:0-4991 GCA_036376095.1 Chryseolinea sp. | reverse complement strand
TATCGCCGTCTTTTACCAATGCCGCGGCCTCTTCAGCCGTAATTTGTGGGACCTTCTTCATCTGGTCTAATATTTAATTCGCTAATCTTCTGTCAGGGGTCAATGCTTAACATCAAAAAAGACCGTTTCCTTGTCCCCTTGCATATGAATATCAAACCGATACTCCGTGATCCCTTTAGAGGACGAAGACTTTGCAATTAGAGTATTACGTCTTTCATGTGGGACGGAAGTCAATAGAGGGTCCTTTGCATTTGACCCTTCATCGTCAAAGTAGATTCTTGTGTAGAGGTGCAACAATGAGCCTCTCATAAACAAAATAACATTTATGTGAGGCGCTTGACCATTGAATGCGCCCGGCTTGACCGTTGTAAAGCGAAACTGGCTGCCCGGCTGCGTGCCAGTGCCCAAACGACCAAAACCAACGAAATTTTCCCTGTCTTTCTCCAAGGGCGCCGTCCGATACTTCCCAGAGCCATCTACTTGCCAGAGCTCGATCATTGCATCGGGGATTACATTTCCTTGTCCGTCGTATACACACCCCGTAATAATTATCCTGTTTCCTACTGTTACCAGGTCTATCAGCTGATCATCCGCGATGCTGGTATAATCATAACCGTATTGAACGGCAGTAAGTCCATAAGCAAAAAAGGGCCCCACTGTCTGTGATGGTGTTTCACGTAGTTTTTCCATCATTCAAAAGGCGTTTTGTTGGATCCACTCATCACAATGTTGAATTCATAGGCCAGCGCAAATTCGGGTTCGGTCCAGTCCATCCTGAACTTCGCGATCAACAGTTCCCTGGCATGTTTTGGTACTGATTGAAATATCGGGTCGAACTCGAACAATGGATCGCCTGGAAAATACATTTGCGTTACCAGCCTTTGTTCGAACTGTCTGCCAATAACAGAAAAATGAATGTGGTTAGGGCGCCATGCGTTGTAATGATTTCCCCAGGGATAGGCACCCGGTTTGATTGTGTAAAATGTATAACGACCTTCACTGTCGGTAAGCATTCGTCCTGCCCCTAAAAAGTTTGGATCAATTGGTGCGTCGTGGATTTCGGCCTTATGAATGTACCGGCCGGCCGAGTTTGCCTGCCACACTTCTACGAGTACATTCCTTAGCGGGTGGTTAAATTCATCCGTGACGAGGCCCGACATTTTGATGCGCTCACCAATAGGCTCGCCGTTACGACGGCCGTTCTTTGTGAGATCATTGTCCCATTGACGTACGACAGACTGGCCGAACGCAGGCATAGTTATATCCTTCAGCATCGAAGCGACGGGCACCAGCGGTTTCGTAGGGCTGCGAAAAATCGTCGACTTGTAACCTTCATACAAATAAGGCGGATGTACATTGTAATCTGTCTTTTCCATTTTATTGATCGTTATCCTTAAACAACTCTTTGGCAATTTTAAAAGCGTTATTGGCAACCGGCACACCGGAGTAAACCGCGATGTGCAACAGTACTTCCTTTATATCATCAGCGGTCGCCCCGGTATTCTTCGTGGCTTTGAGGTGCATCTTAAGTTCCTCATCATGACCAAGGGTTGCCAGCAATGCGATGGTTATCAGGCTGCGTTCACGTTTTGTCAGGCCAGGCCGGTCCCAAACCATTCCCCATGCGCCCGTGGTGATGTATTCCTGAAAATCGCGATCAAAATCAGTAGTCGCCTTAATCGCCTTATCAACATGGTCATCACCCAGCACAGAACGCCGTATTGACATACCTTTTTTATACAAGTCGCTGTTCATAGTTTTTATGTGGTAAAATCCAAAATTAGTTTATTCAATACCGTGGGATTATCCACGCATGGTATATGTGCAGACCGGTCGATCACTTCATAGCGTGAACCTGCAATCAGGTTTGAAAGACCTTTTACTTCGTCCGGGGTCGTAGATTTATCTTCTGCTCCAACGAGACACAACGTCGGTACTTTAATCTGTTTTGCCATATCTGTAAGATCTGCATCACGAATAGCCTCACATGCACGTATGTATCCTATCACCGGAGTTCGTTCGAGCATATTGCGGTAGCCGGCAACGCGATAAGGTTCACTGTTCCGAAAATCCTCTGAGAACCAACGTTGCATTACAGAACTTGAAATCGAAGACAGCCCCCCTTTGTTCACAGCATCTATTCTGTCGTCCCAGAATTGACGTGTACCGATCTTGAATCGCGTATCACAGAGAACCAACCCTTCAACCAGCCCCCTAGTCTTATAGGACATGACCTGCGCTATCATTCCACCGATCGATAATCCAATCAGGAAACATTTGCGAATTGAAAGTTTTTCAAGCAGTGTAAGCGCGTCGACGGCATAGTCATCAAGCCCGCGCGTGTCTACCACCGCATCAGAAAGTCCATGACCGCGTTTGTCGAATCGCAGGATATTACCGTTAGGTTGTAATGCTTTTGCCACATCATCCCAAATACGGAAATCAGTGCCCAATGAATTGATAAAAACAAACGTCTTATCCTTGTTGGAATTTATCCAATGGTAATGTATGGTGATGCCATTGCAATTTATCAGATCCATTTGTCAGACATTTACTTTGCTTAGCTTCGGAGACAACATGTGAAACAAAAAAATGGCTAGCACATAAGATAACCCGCACATCACAAAGATCAAATTGTAGCCTGCCGTAATATCACCCTTTGCCTTGTAACCATCCAGCAATATTCCGACTCCTTTAGCTGCGAGCATTCCGCCGACCGCTCCGCCAAGCCCTCCAATGCCGCTTACTGTACTCACGACACCCTTCGGAAACTGATCCGTGACTGACGTGAGCAACACCCCTTTCCAAATTGTCTGCGCTGCAGCAGCGACTGCGACAATCATTATACTGTACCAAATATCAGTACTGAACCGGATCGTCATTACCGGTAACGCCATCAGGACACATATTAACATTGTGGTCTTGCGGCTTGCATTGAGGTTCCATCCAATACGAATGAAATAGGATGACAACCATCCTCCCGCAATTGAAAGTACAGCCGTCATCGCGTAGACAACGGTGATCGGGAACGCGATCTGTGTCTTCTCCATTCCGCTGCTGGCCAGATACGACGGAAGCCAAAACAGATAGAACCACCAGACCGGATCAGTGAGCAGGGTAGCACTTAAAAAACCCCAGGTCGCTTTTTTTCCAAGGAGCGTGCCCCACGATGCCGCTTTTTTTGACATGGAAGAACTTTCAGCGTCGGCGTGTATGTAGTTCAGCTCAGCTTTACTTAAGCGCGTTGACTTCTCCGGCTTCTCATATAGAATGACCCAGAATGCCAACCATATAAATCCGAGGGCACCCGTCACGATAAAGCTTATTTGCCAGCTAAAACTTTCAGCAAGCCAAATAACAATACCTGGCGCAAGTATTGGCCCAACGGTAGTGCCACTGATCATTATTCCACTGGCAATAGAACGTTCCTTAACCGGAAACCATTCTGCTATGGCCTTTACTGCGGAAGGGAAATTACCCCCTTCCCAAAATCCCAAACCACCGCGAACAATTGCAAAACCCGTCGTCGAACGCATAAAGGCATGCAAAATGGCTGCGATGCTCCATAGCAGCACGGAGATACCGTAACCAATCCTCGCTCCCACTTTATCTACAAATCTCCCCGCGAGCAAATAACCCGCCGCGTACATCACCTGAAACCAGAAAACAATATTTGCATAATCCTGCTCCGTCCACTCAAATTCCTTTTCAAGCGTAGGTTTTAAAAGACCTATAATCTGTCTGTCGATGTAATTGATCGTCGTGGCAAGGAATAACAATCCAAGTATCGTATATCGGTAGTTCCCCTGCATCAAGGCGTGTATATTGTTGATTTAGTTCGATGGCTATTCATATCTCTTTCAGACCGACATAATTCTCAGCGATTGTAGCAGCCTGTGCGACGGATTTCCCGATATACTCGAAACGAGACCTTTGAAGATGATAGTCAAAAGAACCGTGTGGCGCTTGCTTGTGGAAAAGGTAGGTCATGAAGTTTGAGAAATCCTGTGCCCTCCAAATCCGCCGTAAACAATTTGCGCTGTATGAATTCAGAAGCGATTCATCTCCCGACTTATACCATTCGATCAATGCGGATGCCAACCACTTGACGTCGGCAACTGCTAGATTAAGGCCCTTTCCTCCCGTTGGCGGCACAATATGGGCAGCATCTCCTGCAAGAAACAGCCTGCCATATTGCATATTATCAATCATAAAACTTCGCATTGGAGTTATCGCTTTTTCAAAGATCTCTCCCCTGTTCACCTTAAAGCCATTATGATCCGCTAACCTGATATCCAGTTCGTTCCAGATCTGATCATCGGTCCAGTTCGCGACTGAATCATTATTGCTAACCTGCAAATAAAGCCGACTGACACTTTCGGAACGAAGACTGTGAAGGGCAAAGCCTCGCTCATGATAAGAATAAATCAATTCCTCCGTGGCCGGAGGAGCGTACGCGAGTATTCCCAGCCAGCTAAAAGGATAGTCCTTCGTATACTCCGTGTAAGAATTTTCGGGCAGTAGTTTTCTCGAAATCCCATGATAACCATCACATCCTGCGATCACGTCACAGCTGATGCTCTGATCATTGCTATTACTGCGGTAGAAAACTTCAGGCTCTGCCGAATCGATGTTCACGGCTCTTTTTACCTCGGCTTCAAATTCAATTTTAATGTTCCGCTCAACACATGACTTTATTAAATCCTTCAGAACTTCCTGCTGACCGTAGATAGTTATTACTCTTCCTTCAGCAAGACTATCAAAGGGAACACGGCATCTTTCACCGTTGAAGCTGAGGATCACTCCGAGATGTTTGAGACCCTCGCGGTTCAAGCGTTCTGCAACGTTCAGGTCATTAAAGAGGTCAACTGTATTTTGTTCAAGCAGACCAGCCCTGGCCCTCGATTCAACATATTCGCGGCTGCGGCTTTCAAGTATTCTGGTTTGGATGCCCGCCCGTTCCAGCAATAATGCCAGCGTCAGACCTGCGG